>JBOHFY010000211.1:0-1657 GCA_050699895.1 Pseudonocardiaceae bacterium | reverse complement strand
GACCGCTCCGGCTGGTTGACCTGCCGGAACACCCCAGACGATCGGTGCTGAAGTGTCGAGCGCAGACCTCGAAAGCGCGTGAGGGTTCACGCCCTCCGTGGGTTCAAATCCCACCGCTACCGCCATTGACCAGCAGGAACGCCGGGCGAGTCAGTTTTGACTCATCTGGCGTTTCCTTATTGGGTCTCAGTTTGGGTCTCAGTTGCCACCTGCGCGGATACTTGAGACGCCTTCTACGTGGGCTGCGGTGGGCACCGCGGTCCTTCGCGCCGTGCTCGGTCGCGGCCTGGCCGGACGGCCGGGATCTCAGGCATCGGGGAGCGCGGCACCGTGGGCGACAACGCCAGCCTCGGGATGGGAGCGCCAGGTGGCACGTCCATCACTCTCGCCAGTACCCATGATGCCGGTCTCTGCCTAGCTGCGATCGCCGCTGCTCAGGGGCAATTCGCTTCGTGGCCTGGGAGGGGGTGGCGGGTTGTAGGTGGGTCTGTGGCATGGGCCAGGGTGTGCGGTGCACGACGCTGGTAGTGGCGGTGCTGTTCCCGGGTTTTCTGTTGTTGGTGTGGCTGGTGGGGGAGGTGTCAGTGGCCAGGGTCTTCATCAGCCATGCCAGTAAGGATCGTGCGCTGGCTTGTGAGGTGCATCAGTGGCTGATCGAGGCTGGTCATGAGGTGTTCCTCGATCAGGATGTGCGCGATGGCATCGCGTTGGGTGAGTTGTGGCGGCAGCGGTTGTGGGAGCGGTTGCGGTGGGCTGACGCGGTGGTGTGTGTGGTGACCTCGGCGTATCTGGTGTCCACCTGGTGTGCGGCGGAGGTTGCTGTCGCGCAGTCGCGGGGTAGCCGGTTGTTGCCGTTGCGGGTGGAGCCGGGTCTGGATCATCCGTTGTTGTCCGAGGTCCAGTACGGCGAGGTGACCCGAGATCCGGTGGGCGCTCGGGCCGCGGTGGCGGAGGCGTTGCGGCGGATTGACGCGGCGGGGGGCGCGGGGTGGTCGGATGATCGGTCCCCGTTCCCGGGGTTGCGTCCGTTCGACATCGACCGTCATCGGGTGTTCTTCGGCCGCGCCCAGGAGGTCAAGCAACTCGCGGAGCTGCTGCGCTCGGCTGCCGAGGGTACGGCGCTTCTGGTGGTGGGCCCCTCAGGGTGTGGCAAGTCGTCGTTGGTGCGGGCGGGGGTGTTGCCGGTGATGGCGGGTGAGCCGGGGTGGCGGGTCGTGGCGCCGATGCTGCCGGGTGCTGACCCGGTGGGGGCGCTGGTGCGGGTCTTGGCCCTCGCGGCGCGGCGGATCGGCCTGGACTGGACGATGGAGAAGATCAGCCACTGGCTTCATCACCGGGGGCTCAGCGGGGTGGCTGATGAGCTGCTGCTGGCCGATCCCGGGGGTCCGCAACAGCGCATGCTGGTGGTGGTGGACCAGGTTGAGGAGCTGCTCACCCAAACCTCACCCGCCCAGCGGGACCGGTTTATCGAGCTGGTGGGCCCGGCGCTGTGCGGTCCGGTGCACGTGGTGGGCACTGTGCGCCCGGAGTTCCTCGACCCGCTGCTCGGCCAGGCGGGGTTGGCCAACTTGTCCAGAACCATGTATCCCCTGCGGCCGTTGCGTCGTTTGGCGCGGCGCGCGGTGATCGAGAAACCGGCCGAGTTGGCTGGGATCAC
>JBOHFY010000210.1:0-1527 GCA_050699895.1 Pseudonocardiaceae bacterium | reverse complement strand
GCGAGTGCGACCCGACCGAGCTGGAGCTGACCCGCCGGGGCCCGAACCCGGAAGCGCCCGGGCCGATGGCCGTACCCCGGGTGACCATGGCCGGGATCTACGCCATCGACCGCTTCGTCGAGCTGCTGCCCGCGCTGGCCGCGTCCCGACGGGTCGAGCAGGCCGTGCGGGTCCGCACCGACGCCGACCTGCTGCCGCTGATGCGCAACGCCCTGGAGCGCACCTCCCCCGAGATGCCCTACCTGCTCGCGCACGACGTGATCGTCGAGGCGCTCGGCGTGGCGCGGGTGTATGGGGCCCGCCGACGGATCCTGATCATCACCGCGGACGCGGTGTCCGCTCGGATGGCCGGGCCGGCGATCCGAGCCTGGAACATGGCTGAGGTGCTCTCCGGCGAGCACGACGTGCGGCTGATCAGCCTCAACGAGCACAGTTCCCCCCTGCCCGCCGAGTTCGAGGTACGCCAGGTGCTCGCGCGCCAGATCGGCCCGGACCTGGACTGGGCCCAGTTGGTAGTCCTGCAAGGCCACGTGCTTGAGCAGATTCCGGCGTTAAAGACGTCCCACCACCTCGTCATCGCCGACATTTACGACCCGATGCATCTTGAGCAACTCGAGCAGGGCCGTGATCTGGGTGACGACCAGCGCGCGCGGGTCGTCGACGCGGCGACCACCGTATTGTCGACCCAACTGCGCCGCGGCGACTTCTTCCTGTGCGCCTCGGAACGCCAGCGGCATTTCTGGCTCGGACATCTGGCCGCGATCGGGCGGCTGTCCCCCACCGTCTACGACGCTGACCCGACGACCCGCTCGCTGCTCGCGGTGGCCCCGTTCGGATTGTCCGGCAAGCCGCCGCAGCGCACCGGTCCTGGACCGCGGGACGCGCTGGGGTTCGGGTCGCGGGACAAGGTCGTGCTCTGGGCGGGTGGGGTGTACTCCTGGTTCGACCCGCTGACCCTGCTGCACGCCGTGCACGCGGTGCGCGCCGAGCACCCGGAGCTGCGGCTGGTGTTCCTCGGGATGCGCCACCCGAATCCCGACGTGCCCGAGATGGGCATGGCCGGGCAGGCCCGCCGGCTTTCCGAGGCCCTCGGGCTCACCGGTGAGCAGGTGTTCTTCAACGAGACCTGGGTGCCCTACGCCGACCGGCAGAACTGGCTGCTCGACGCCGACGCCGGCGTCACCACGCACTTCGAGCACGTCGAGACCACGTTCGCCTTCCGCACCCGGGTGCTGGACTACCTGTGGGCGGGGCTGCCCATCGTCACCACCGACGGCGACGCCTTCGCCGAGCTGGTCGCGGCCGAGCAGCTCGGCGTGGTGGTGCCCGCTGAAGATCCGGCGGCGCTGGCCGCCGCGCTGACCCGGGTGCTGTACGACGACGCCTTCGCCGCCGGTTGCCGGGACCGGATCGTCGCGGTGGCCCAGCGCTACACCTGGGAGGCGGTGCTGGCGCCGCTGGTCAAGTTCTGCCGGCACCCACAGCCCGCGCCCGACCGCCTGCGCGGCGCCCCGCTCACCCCTGGCG
>JBOHFY010000209.1:0-6103 GCA_050699895.1 Pseudonocardiaceae bacterium | reverse complement strand
TCGCCGACGCCATCGCCCGCCAGCTCACCGGAGAAACCGCATGACCACCGCGGACTGGGAACTCAGGCTCGCCGCTCTCGTCACCTCCCTGGCCGACCAGGGATACCTGCGCGACAAGGAGTGGGTCGAGGCGTTCGCCGCCACGCCCCGGCATCTGTTCACACCTGAGGTCATCATCGCCACAGAAGACGGCTACCGCCTTCTCTCCAGCAAGGGCGCAGCCGTCCAGGACGAGTGGCTGTCGGTGGTCTACTCCGACGAATCCCTTGTCACACAAGACAAGCCACACGCCGCAGGGCACCTGCTTGCCTCGGGCGAGCCGCTGCGGGTCCCCACCAGCTCATCGACCATGCCCAGCCTCATGGCCCGCATGCTGAAGGCTCTCGACATCGGCGACGGAATGCGAGTGCTGGAGGTGGGCACGGGCACCGGCTACAACGCCGCCCTGCTCAGCCACCGCCTCGGCGACCGCAACGTGGTCTCCATCGACATCGACCCCTGCCTGGTCGACCAGGCAGCGCGACACCTCGCCCACCTCGGGCATGAGCCGACTGTGGTGGCTGGCGACGGCGCGGCCGGGGCCGCCGAACACGGCCCCTACGACCGGATCATCGCCACCGCCGCCGTCCCCGAGATCCCCCTTTCCTGGGTCCAGCAGCTCAAGCCCGGCGGGAAGATCCTGGCCAACCTGCGCGGCGACCTGTCCGGCGGAACTCTCTGTCTGCTGACCAAACAGGACGATGATGACGAAGTGATCGGGCCGATCCTGCCGATCGGCGGGCATTTCATGTGGTTGCGGCCCGACCCGAGTGATCCCCACCGGCCCCATGAGCACACCCCGGCCACCCAGCGCGGCACCACCAGCCGCGCCACGACGAGAGTCGACCCGGCGACGATCCCGGTCGACAACGAGGGGTTTCGTTTCCTGCTGCAACTCCAACTCCACGGCGTGACATCCGTCCACGCGGGCCAGGCGTTCGACCCGGCCACCCGTGACCGGCGGGACGCGGTCATCACCACTGCCGCCGACGGCTCCCGCGCCGAGGCATTCACCCAGCCTGAGCCCGATGGCTCGCACCGGGTCATCCAGTCCGGCCCCCGCCGCATCTGGGACACCGTCGAGGCCACCCACCGCCTCTGGCGCGACCTCGGCCGACCCACCCCCGAGCAGTTTGGCGTCGTCACCAACCACACCACCCAGTTCGCCTGGCTCGGCGACGACGACAGCTGGCACCGCTGGCCCCTCCCGCTTGTCTGACCACTGCGGTGACCAGGAGGCGACCGGATCTCGGTCGCGTGTTTGCTTGGCGGTCGACACTACTCAGGTAGTGGGTGATTCTAGGCGCGGGAAGACGGGGCTGGGCTGGGCGACTCTAGGGCCATTGTTGCCGCATTGTTCTGTGATGCGGTCAGCGGCTGTGGGCAGGAATGGCTGGAGGTGTTCGGCGATGTCGCGACACGTGGCGACGAGTTCGGCGAGCACAGTGTCCAGCGCTGCTGGTTCCGCGTTGTCTTTGCGTTCCGCCTTGGCCAGGTCCCAGGGGCGGACCGCTTCGACGTAGCGGTTTCCTTCGTCGCCGATGCGGGTCACCGCTTCGACGGCTCGGCGGAAGTCGAAGTCGGCCAGCGACTGGTCGATCCTGGCCGCGGCGTCAGATCGGGCGAGGCGAAGCGGGCCCGCCGCTGGGTTGTCGGCAGCGCCGGCGGGGATGACGCCGTCGCGGTAGCGGTTGACCATCGACACGGTGCGGTTGACGAGATTGCCGAGGGTGTTCGCGAGATCTTCGTTGGCGCGAGCGATGAGCCGTTCGGCGGTGTAGTCAGTATCTCCGGCGCGGGCCACGTCGCGCAGCATCCACCACCGCAGCGCCTCTGTGCCGTACTTCGCCGCGAGGTCAGCGGGGTCCTCGGCGTTGCCGGCGGACTTGCTGATTTTCTGCCCACTGGCGGTGAGGTACTCGTGGACGAAGATCGTGTCGGGCAGTCGGACACCGGCGGAGAGCAGCATTGCCGGCCAATACACCGCATGAAAGCGGATGATTCCTTTGCCGATGACGTGCACGCGAGTGTCGCTCTCGCGCCACCAGTGCCGGAAGCTCGCTTCGTCGGTGCCGTAGCCGGGAGCGGTGATGTAGTTACCGAGTGCGTCGAACCAGACGTAGATGACCTGGTCTGGGTCACCGGGTACCGGGACGCCCCAACCATGGGCGCGAGCCATGCTCCGAGAGGCGCTGAAATCTTCCAGGCCAGTTTCGATGAATGACAGCACCTCACGTTTCCGGGATGCCGGCTCGATGCGCAGAGTGTCGCTGGTGATCAGGTCGTGGAGCTGTTGCTGGTAGCGGCTGAGCCGGAAGAACCAGTTGTTCTCCTCGACCAGGTCGGGCACCGTACCGTGCTCGGGACACCGACCACCCGGCAGCTCGTCTTCGGCGTAGAAGGTTTCACAGCCCACGCAGTACAAGCCGCTGTAGCTTTTACGGTAGAAATCTCCCCGCTCGGCGCACGCGTTCCACAACTGATGTACACCCGGGGTGTGTCGCGGGTCGGAACTGGTCTTGATAAAATCGTCGAAGGACAAATTCAGGCTCTCGCGCAGGGCGAGAAACCGGCCGGCGACCCGCGCCACGTACTCCTGCGGGGTGATGCCTTCCGCCTCGGCGCCTTGCACGTTCTTCAACGCGTTGTCGTCGGTGCCGGTCTGGAACCGGACCTCATCACCACGCTGACGGCGGTGCCGAGCCAGCACATCCGTCTCGACCAGCTCAAGAGCATGCCCCACATGCGGTTTCCCGTTCACGTAGGGGATTGCTGTTGTCACGAAGTAGCGACCCATCCGTAACCCTTTCCGGCCCGGCTGGCGTCACCCCGTACTGGAGAGGCGCCCAGGGGCCTCTCCCATAGTCCGATCAGGACATGCGGCGGCCGTGGAAACCCGCCATTCGGCGATCCACGACGATCCACAACCGGTACGTCCCGCACACGAGACTCGATGCTACACGGTGAAGTTGATCCACTGTGCTCGGCTGGCCGGGTGCGCCGCGCACCAGCTGGCCGCCGCTGCCTCCTCACCGCTGCTGCACGCGCGTGTGATGTCCACGGCCGCGCCGGTCTGGTGCCCGCCGCTGGCGGACGATCACAGTGGGTGAGCCGGATCCTGGCGCAAGACCCGAATGAATGATCTTGAAGCGGCCGTGGGCTCGTATCGACTTTCTCTGGATGTGAGCTATAGGTCACATTGTCACTCGCGGGTGCCGTAAGTTCACTCGATCGTGGTTGAGCGTGACGTACTAACCGGGTGTTGCTCATCTTCTTTCTTGTGGTTGCTGACGGAGGGGTGGGAGCGAGATGAGCGCTGACGACATTCAACGGACGGTAAGCGTTACGGGAGTAGGTCGGGTCGCGGCCGTGGCGGACCTTCTCGTGGTGAACCTTGCTGTGGAGACCCAGGGCGCGACCGCCTCGGACGCGCTGGCCGACAACAACAAGCAAGCGGCGGCTGTGCTGTCGGCTCTGCGGGACCATGGGATCCAGGAACGGGATATTCAGACGACTCAACTCAGCATCGATCCGGTGCTGGAGCGACAAGATTCAAACGAAACGCGGCCGCCGAAGATCGTCGGGTACCGAGTCCGGAACGGCCTGAGCGCCACGCTGCGAGACGTACGAGGCGCTGGCGCCGTCATCGACGCGGTAGTTCACGCGGGGGGCGACGCGACTCGCATTGAGGGTATCTCGTTTTCCTTCGCTGACCCTGCACGCTTGCTCACCGAAGCCCGGAAGCGGGCCATAGACGATGCGAGGGTCCGGGCCCACCAGCTGGCGGACGGACTTGGCGTCAGACTCGGAAACGTCATCTCGGTGACGGAGTCGGATCTCAGCGGTGGGCGGACGATCCAGGCGTTCGCGGCGGCCACTGTCGTCCTCCCCGGTGAATCCGAGGTTTCCCTGCAGATCTCGATCAGCTACGAAATTTTCACGAAGTAGGCATAAGGAGCCTACCTCGCGATTCGAAAGAAGGATTTCCATGACGAGAGTTGAGCCCCGGCCGGAGCCTCAGGACGGCCCCCGACCCGATGGTGAGAACGCCCCCCAGCCTCAGTCGAGTACGGGCCTGAGCCCAAGTTTTATTGAAGGTGGACGGTTTAGCGAGGCACAGTGCTACGTGGTCAGTAGGTTCGACGGCCTGAATATCCGTGAACGGCCCAGCAGAGACTCGCACTCGCTCGGTCGCCTCAACAGGGGACAGTCCATTTCCGCCCAATGCAGGGCGCGGCACGGCGATTTTTACGACAGCTGTGGGGCCAGGAGCCCATGGTGGATTCCGGTTTGGTACAAGGGTGTCGTGAACTACGTTGCTTGGGCGTGTGTGGAGTGGCGTAGAGCTGAGGATCCAGGGGTTGGGCTTCGCTAGCTCATCGTGACGGAATGTCTGTGAGTGGCGATACGAGCTGCAGTTCGTATCGCCACTCACAGGTGCCGCAGGCACCCGGCGGCGGCCACGTCCCAGGGGCTGGTCGAGCAGGCTCGGTGGCCAGGTCGGCGTCGGTGACCGGGGTCCGGTCGGCGATGTCAGCCACGGTCAGGGCCAGGGCGAGATCCGAGGCCATTACTATGTCGGCGGTCACGAGCACAGGCTGCCACGTCGCCCTAGTCTGAGGGGCGTGCCCACTGTGTTGCTTGTCGAGGACGACGCCGGCATTGCCGAGCCACTGTCCCGCGCCCTGCAGCGGGAGGGCCACGAGGTGGTGGTGGTCGGTGACGGCCACGCCGCCCTGGCCCGCGCCAAGCAGCCCGACGTCGCCCTGCTGGTGCTCGATCTCGGGCTGCCGGGGATGGATGGCCTGGACGTCTGCCGCCGGCTGCGCCGGGTGCGCCCTGAGGTCCCGGTGCTGATGCTCACCGCCCGAACCGACGAGGTGGACTTCGTCGTCGGGCTGGACGCGGGTGCTGATGACTACGTGGCCAAGCCGTTCCGGTTGGCCGAGCTGCTGGCCAGGGTGCGCGCCCTGCTGCGCCGCAGCGTGCCGGACGCGCTGGAGGCCGGTGGGGTGCGGATGGACCTCGCTGGCCACCGGGTGCTCATTGAGGGTACCGAGATCGCGCTGGCGAACAAGGAGTTCGCGCTGCTGCGGGTCTTGCTCTCCCGGCCGGGACAGGTGGTCAGCCGGGAGGAGATCCTGCGCGAGGTGTGGAAGGACCTCGAGCACAAGAACTCCAAGACATTGGATATGCACATGTCATGGCTGCGCCGCAAGATCGGCAGCAGTCGGATCGCCACCGTTCGGGGGGTGGGGTTCCGCTTCGACGCACTGTAAAAAAGCCCGGTAACCGGCGTAGCGTTCCGTCGTGCGGTGGAGGATTCTGCGGTCCACGCTGATCGCGGTGGCGATCAGCGGGTTCATCTTGGGCGGCCCCCTGGTGTTCGCCTTCTGGCGGCTGGCCGCACACAGCGCCGTGCCCCATCGGCTGCGCGCGGTCGCGCTGGTCTGCCTGCTGGTGGGACTGTCGGTGGGGATCGGCGCGGCCATCGCCACTGTCACGGCCCGGCAGCTGGCGGGGTCGCTGGCGGACGTCGCCGAGCGGGCCGCCCGACTGGGGGCGGGGGACTTCCGTCTCGCGCCGGCCAGGTACGGCATCTCGGAGCTTGATCGGGTCGCGGATCGGCTGGACACCGCCGCGGCCGCGCTGGCCGAGCTCATCGCTCGGGAGCGGGACCTCGTCGGCGATGTGTCACATCAGCTGCGCAGCCGGCTGACCGCACTGCTGCTGCGACTGGACGAGCTGGCCACCCACCCCGATCCCGATACCGCCGCGGAAGCCGAAGCGGCGCTGGAGCAAGCCGAGCGGCTCGGTGCGGTGCTCGACGACCTGTTGCGCGCCACCGAGGAGGCTCGGGCCGCCACCGCTGAGCCGGTGGAGCTGGCCGCGTTGCTCGGCGAGGTGGTCGAGGACTGGCAGGCCCAAGCCGACGCCGACCTGCGACCGTTGCGGCTGCGGGTGGCTGACGGGCTGGTCGCCCGGGTCACGCCCGGCCGGGTGCGCGAGGCGCTCGGGGTGCTGATCGACACCGCGCTGCGGCACGGCGCCGGCGTGGTGACGC
>JBOHFY010000208.1:0-3676 GCA_050699895.1 Pseudonocardiaceae bacterium | reverse complement strand
AGCAGCCGCTGGTGCCGATCGCGGAGAGCGTGCACGAGCGGATGAGCGTGGAGATCTTCCGCGGCTGCACCCGCGGCTGCCGGTTCTGCCAGGCCGGGATGATCACCCGCCCAGTGCGGGAACGATCGATCCAGGGCATCAGCGAGATGGTCGACAGCGGCCTCAAAGCCAGCGGGTTCAACGAGGTCGGGTTGCTGTCGCTGTCCAGCGCGGATCACTCGGAGATCCGCGAGATCACCAAGAGCTTGGCCGATCGCTACGAGGGCAGCGCAACCAGTTTGAGTCTGCCGTCCACCCGGGTGGACGCCTTCAACATCGACCTCGCCAACGAGATCTCCCGCAACGGCCGCCGCTCCGGCTTGACGTTCGCCCCCGAGGGTGGCTCCGAGCGAATCCGCCGGGTGATCAACAAGATGGTGTCCGAGGAGGACCTCATCCGCACCGTCTCCACCGCGTTCGGCGCGGGCTGGCGGCAGGTGAAGCTGTACTTCATGTGCGGCTTGCCCACGGAGACTGACGACGATGTGCTGCAAATCGCTCATCTGGCGCATCGGGTGATCTGGGCCGGCCGAGAAGCCAGCGCCAGCTTGGACATCCGGTGCACGATCTCGATCGGCGCTTTCGTGCCCAAGCCGCACACTCCGTTCCAATGGGCTGCTCAAGAGCATCCCGACGTGGTCGACCAGCGGTTACGGAAGCTCCGCGCGGAGATCAACAGTGACCGCAAGATCGGCCGCAATGTCGGCATGCGTTACCACGACGGGAAGCCCTCGCTGATCGAGGGGCTGCTGTCCCGCGGGGACCGGCGGGTCGGCCGGGTGATCGAGCGAGTGTGGCGCGATGGCGGACGGTTCGATGGCTGGAGCGAACACTTTCGCTACGACCGGTGGGTTGCGGCCTGCGCGGCCGAGCTGGCGCCCCAGGGCGTGTCGCTGGAGTGGTTTACCACCCGCGAGCGCGGTCGCGAGGAGGTTCTGCCCTGGGATCACTTGGACTCCGGCTTGGACGCCGACTGGCTCTGGGACGACTGGCAGGACGCGCTGGCCGGCCGAGAGCAGGACGACTGCCGGTGGACCCCCTGCTTCGATTGTGGGGTCTGCCCGTCGTTGGGCACCGACATCCAAGTCGGACCTATCCACATCGGACCCATCCATGTCGGACCCAGATGACCCCCAGCCCCTCCGCCGCCCCGGTCTGCACGGTGCGGTTGCGCTATGCCAAGCGGGGAAAGCTGCGGTTCACCTCGCACCGTGACGTCGCCAGAGCCTTCGAGCGGGCGGTGCGGCGGGCCGGTCTACCGATGGCGTACTCGCAGGGTTACAGCCCGCATCCGAAGATCTCCTGGGTGGGTGCGGCGCCCACCGGAGCGGCCAGCGAGGCGGAATACGCGGAGATCGCGCTCGTGAAGCACGTCGATCCCCAGGTGGTCCGGGCCGAGCTTGACGCGGCGTTGCCTGATGGGCTCGCTGTGCTGGAGGGGGTGCTGGCCGGTCCCGGTGGGCTCGCCGAGCGGATCGAGGCCAGCGCCTGGCGCATTGAGGTCCGAGGGCTAGGGGGTGAACAGCTACGGCAGGCTGTCCACGCGTTGCTCGCCGCCCCAGCGTTGCTAGTCGAACGTGTCACCAAGGACGGCCGGCGGTCGCTCGACGCGCGAGCGGCGATCGTCTCACTGCAAGTCGATGATTGTCCGACGGTGCTGCCTGCGCCCAATCAGCTCAGCCGGTGTGGGATACTGGTGGCGGTCGTGCGACAGGTCAGCCCTGCGGTACGACCCGATGATGTGCTGAGCGCGCTCGGTGCCGTCGCCGGACTTCCGTCGTCGGTGCTCGTGAAAGCGATCCGGACTGCGCAAGGCCGGCTTGACGATGACGGGGGTCTCGTCGATCCGCTCGCTGCGGACCGGGCATTTGCCCGGACGGTTTTGGCTCCGGATGGTGTGGCGCGGTCCGACGATCGGTCGGATCAGCACGACGTCGCGGGACACACCGGTTGACCACTCTGGACTGCGGAGCTGCCGGTGCTAGACAGGATTTCCGTCGCCGGACTCGGCGGCGGATAACGCACAGGGCCTCTGCGCGGCCGCGTTCTGACAGGTTGGGACGCGCCCGGGGGCTGAAGGAGTTGAATGGCGAACACGACAACGCCTGCCGGACCCCTCGGCGGGCGGACAGACACACCCGAGATCACCACGTCCGACGGGGATGATCTTGCGCTTTCCCTGCCGGACAGATTGCGTGTGCACGCCTTGGCCAAGCTCCTCTCGGTGAGCAGCAAGGTCGTCATGGCCGTGCTGGCTGAGCTTGGCATCACGGTACGCAGCGCGCAGTCCAGCATCGACCACGAGACGGCGCTGCGGGTGCTGCGGGTGCTGCTGCCGGATCCCACGGAGATTGACGAGGTGGCGCAGCGGAGCGCACTGGAGATACCCCTGCCGGCGGTGGTGGAATCGCCGGCTCGGCCGGCGGTGTTGAATTCGCCGGCACCGGTGTTCCTCCCCCCGGCTCCGCAACAGAAGCCAGTTGACGACCTCAACGTCGATGAAGACGGGGACGTGCTGGTCGAGGACGAGGCGGGCGCGGACGAAGCGGAGACCGACGGGACTATCCGCCGCCGTCGCCGCCGGGGCCGCCGTGGCCGTGGCCGTGGTAAGGCCGGCGGTGACGCTGAAGACAGTCCGATCGTGCAGCGTGATAGTGACGAACGAGACGAAGACGAACAAGACTCCTCGGATGCGTCGACCGAGGATCGTGCGCCCGAGGAGCCCAACGGGAGTGTGGCGAGGCGCCGCCGCCGCAGGCGCCGCCGGGATGGCAGCGCCGATGACGCCGCCGGCTGCGAGGATGACCCACCGGACACCGTCGTGCATCTCCGGGACAGCAAGAGCCGCCCGCTGGTTGAGGACGAAGTGCAGGCCATCCGTGGCTCGACCCGCCTGGAAGCCAAGCGGCAGCGCCGACGTGACGGCCGGGAGGCTGGCCGGCGGCGGGTGTCGATCCTGTCCGAATCGGAGTTTCTCGCCCGGCGCGAGGCCGTTGAGCGCACGATGGTCGTGCGTGAGGGCCTCGAGCGCACCCAGATCGGGGTGCTCGAGGACACCATCCTGGTCGAGCACTTCGTCACCACGTCGGGTTCCGGGTCGCTGGTCGGCAACGTCTATCTCGGCCGGGTGCAGAACGTGCTGCCCTCCATGGAAGCCGCGTTTGTGGACATTGGCCGGGGCCGCAACGCGGTGCTCTACGCCGGTGAGGTCGACTGGGTTGCCGCCGGGATCGAAGGCAAGGCACGCCGCATCGAGCAGGCGCTGTCCAGCGGCGACAGTATTCTCGTGCAGGTCACGAAGGACCCAGTGGGCCACAAGGGCGCGCGGTTGACCACCCAGATCAGCCTGCCCGGTCGGTTCCTGGTGTACGTGCAGGACGGACGGGCGACGGGGATCAGCCGCAAGCTTCCCGACATCGAGCGCAAGCGACTCAAAGAGCTGCTCAAGCGGATCGTCCCCGAGGATGCCGGCGTGATCATCCGGACTGCCTCCGAAGGAGTCAGCGAGGAGGAACTGGCCCGCGACGTCCGCCGGCTGCAGGCTCAGTGGGAGGTTATCCAGAACAAGTCGGGTGCTTCCGCGGATAGTGCCCGCGGCAAGCTCACCGGACCGGAGTTGCTCTACGAGGAGCCAGAC
>JBOHFY010000207.1:0-2521 GCA_050699895.1 Pseudonocardiaceae bacterium | reverse complement strand
CGGTCGACCTGCAGGTCGACCGGGCCGAGTGTGAATTGGCCGCGGCGTGCCACCGCAGCGCGCAGCACCGCCACCACCGCCCCGGCCCGGGGCGCGGCGGTGATCTCCATTCGCAGTTTCCACTCCTTGCGCGGCTCCTCGACCACCTCTAGACGCTCGATCAGCCGGTCGGTCTGACGCGCTTTGGCGGCCTGCTTCTCGCTCGATTCGGTACGTGCGGCACGGATGTACTTGTCGTTGTCGCTTGCCTTGCGCCGGGCGTTCTTCATGCCCTTCTCCGACCACGCCCGCTGGGTCCGAGCCCGCGCCTCCAACATTGCACGGGTTTCGGCGTACTCGTCGTAGTCCGCCCGGGTATGCCGACGGATCACCTCGCGCTCCTCCAGATATGCGACGTACCCACCGCCATAGTGGTGTACCCTCTGTTGCGCGAGGTCTAGTTCCACCACCCGGTCGACCGACCGGGTCAGGAATTCCCGGTCGTGGCTCACGAGGACCGCGCCGGCCCGCAGGCCGGCGACGAACTCCTCCAACCGGCGTAGACCATCCAGATCGAGATCGTTGGTAGGCTCGTCCAGCAGAAAGATGTCGTACCGACTCAGCAGCAGCGATGCCATTCCGGCCCGGGCGGCCTGCCCGCCGGAGAGCGCGGTCATTGGCTGATCGAGCTCCACCGCCAACCCGAGGTCCGCCACGACCTGCTCGGCCCGCTCCTCCAGGTCAGCGCCACCCAGGTTTAACCACTGATCCAAGGCTTTGTCGTAAGCGTCGGCCGCCCCAGGAGCACCGGCGGCCAGCTGCTCGGTGGAGCGGTCCAAGCCGCGCTGCGCGACCGCGACACCGGTACGCCGAGCCAAGAAGGCGCACAACGTCTCGCCCGGCCGGCGTTCGGGTTCCTGAGGCAGGTATCCGACTGTCGCCGTCGGCGGATGAAGCTGCATGGCGCCGTGCTCAGGGAGTTCCAATCCCGCGAGGATACGCAGCAGCGTCGATTTGCCGGCACCGTTGGGACCGACCAGCCCGACTACGTCGCCCGACGCTACGACGAGGTCCAGCCCGGAGAACAGGAGCTGATCGCCATGGCCAGCAGACAGCTCCTTGGCGATTAGCGTGGCGCTCATGAGGGTCCAATGTTATCCGAGGGCACCAGGAGGTGTCCCCTCTGCGGCCTGATCAGCGCGTCAGGCGCTCAACCGGCGGGCATGGTGAGCCAGGGCGCGAGACGTCGAGTCGGCCCGGGCATCCAGCGCCTCGATCAGCCCAGCGAGCTGGGTCCGGGCCCGAACCGACCGCAGCGACGCCACGCCACCGAGAGCGCGCTGCACCAACGCGGCGCCGTCAGACTCGCGGACCCGAGTGTGGATCGTCGCCAGAAGGATGTCAGCCCCCACACTGGCGCGCCGTGAGGTGCCCCCGGCCGCAAACTTGCGCACCGACGAGGCGGCAAACGCCTCCGCCCGATCCCACTGCCCGAGCCGGCGGTACACCGACGATGTAAGAAAATCCATGATCGCGTCGTCGAACGCGGTAGTCGGTTGCCACTCACGCGCCTTACTGATCGCTCGGACCGCAGCGTCCCGGTCACCCATGGCGGCCCACGCTATCGCTGAGTCACCGTGCAGCCACGCCAGCGCCTCCTGCCCGCGAGCGTCGTCATCCCGGATTAAACCCAGCTTGAACAGCCCAAACTGGTAGAACTCCAGCCCGTCCTGGTACGCCCCGGCCTCGCTCATCTGGACTCCGGCGTGATTAAACGCTGAGACCAGCTGGTAGTCGTCGCCTGACTTCGCGGCCAGCTCCATCGCGGTGGCGAAATTCGCCCGGGCGTGATCGGGCAAACCCGAGTCGACGCAGCACCACCCCGCCGCGGTGTGCAGCTCGGCCAGCGCCGAGCCCAGCTCCGCCCGCACCCGGTCACTGGCGGGCACCGACATCAGCGCCCGCGACTGATTCGCGACGTCGGTCATCACCTCCGCGCCACCACCGTAAGTGCGCGCCACGGTGCGCAGCTCGCTGGTGAGGCGCCGGATCGGCGCCACATCTGTAACGCCCAGCCGGGACGGCAACGGGAGCGGCGTGTCGTCCCGCCGAAACGGCAGCCGCAGCGCCGCACCAAGCTCCGGGGAACCAAGCAGGACAGTGCCACCGAAATCCAGCAGCGCGCGGCGTTTCACCGCCTCACTCACCTCCTTGACAGCCGGGCCCGCAGGCTCGGTACCCCCATCATGCGCCAGACCCATCCACCCGCGCTCAACACCCAGCCCCAGGGCGATGCGCACCAGCACGTCGTAACCCATCACCTGACGGCCCTTGAGGATCTCACACACCTCCGACTGCGACTGCCCCACCAACTCAGCAATCCGCCGCTGACTCACCCCAGCCTTGGTCAGCAGCCGGTACACCGCGCCAATGTCCCGATGCGCCAACGCCCGCCGCATCGCCGGATCAACCCAGACCTCTGGTGGGATCACCTGGCGCACGGTAGCAAACCCAGTCACGTCACCGGGAGCGCCCGCAGCAT
>JBOHFY010000206.1:0-1756 GCA_050699895.1 Pseudonocardiaceae bacterium | reverse complement strand
GCGCCCGTGCACACAGTGTCTGAACTCCCCTGAGACTATCGGTACAGAGCCATCCCGGCAACAACTGGCCGGCAAATGGGTGGATCATCACTCGACAGCGGCACCGGCGCGGGCGACATCGAGGCGGTACAGAGTGAAGCCGGTGATATCCACCACAGTGGGTACGCCGCCGCTGGCCGGCAACGCGAGCACCGCCGGCCCGGCACCGGATACCGCGGCGGGCACCCCGGCCGCGCGCAACGCGTCCACCAATCGCCCCGTCGCCGGATAGGCGCTCCGGCGGTAGGGCTGGTGCAGCCGATCCTCGGTGGCGGCCAGCAGCAGCCCAGGCGCGGCGGTCAACGCGTGGACGAGCAGGGCGGCCCGCCCCGCGGTGAACGCCGCATCAGCGTGCGGCACCTCGGCGGGCAGCAGCCCACGAGCGAGCTGGGTGGCGCAGCGGTGCTCGGGCACTAACAGCACGGGCGCCAGGTCGGGATGCGGCTCCAGGCGGATGGCCTGGAAGGACCGCTCGTCCCGCCAGGAGACCACTAGGCCGCCCAGCAAGCTAGCGCCGGCATTGTCGGCATGCCCGTCGAACCCAGCCGCCAGGTCCAACACCGCCCCGTCCGGTTCCCTTCCCGCCAGGGCGTAACCGGCCAGCACCCCGGCGACAGCGGCCGCCGCCGAGGACCCCAGCCCCCGGGAGTGCGGAATCCTGTTGTGACAACGCAGCACCAGGCCCCGCGGCTGGCAGTCAAGCCGTGCGCACGTTGCCCGCAGCGCGCGGACCACCAGATGCTCTTCGTCGGTCGGCACCTGCCCGGCGCCCTCACCGTGCACCTCGACTCGCAGGCCGGACGCCACCGGTGTGACCTCGACCTCGTCATACAGCGCCAGCGCCAGCCCGAGAGCATCGAAGCCCGGCCCGAGGTTGGCCGTGGACGCGGGTACCCGGACCCGCACGCGACCAGTCACGACAGACCCAGTCACGACAGACCCAGTCACGACAGATCCGTCACGACAGCTGCAGAGCGGCCGCGACGGCGGCTGGGTCGATGGGGGTAGGTTCGGGCTCGGGAACGCCGCGCAGCGCGGTGTCGGGGTCCTTGAGCCCATGCCCGGTGACCGTGCAGACCACCAGGCAACCGCGAGGCAACCGGCCATCGCCCGCGACCAGCAGCATCCCCGCCACGGCGGCGGCCGAGGACGGCTCGACGAACACCCCTTCCTGTCCGGCCAGCAACCGGTAGGCGGCGAGGATCTGCTCGTCGGTGACCGCTTCGAACAGCCCAGCGGACTCGTCCCGGGCCCGCATCGCCGCGCCCCAGGACGCCGGGTTGCCGACCCGGATAGCGGTGGCGATGGTGTCCGGCTCCCGCACCGGCGCGCCGTGCACCAGCGGCGCCGCACCGGCGGCCTGGAAGCCGAACATCCGCGGCCGGCCAGCTACTACCGCATCGGCGTGGTACTCGGTGTAACCCATCCAGTAGGCCGTGATGTTCCCGGCGTTGCCGACCGGCAGGCAGTGCACGTCGGGCGCGTCGCCAAGCTCGTCCACGATCTCGAACGCGGCGGTCTTCTGGCCCTGCAGCCGGTCCGGGTTGACCGAGTTGACCAGGGCCACAGGGAACTGGGCGGCCAGCTTCCTGGCCACCTCCAGGCAGTCGTCGAACGACCCGTCCACGTGCAGCAGCCGCGCGCCGTGGACCAGCGCCTGGGCCAGCTTGCCGATCGCGATCTTGCCGCGGGGCACTAGCACCGCGCAGGTCAGCCC
>JBOHFY010000205.1:0-1545 GCA_050699895.1 Pseudonocardiaceae bacterium | reverse complement strand
GTTTACCCCGCTGAGCCCGCTGAATGCGGGAGGGAGGAGCGGCGGAGGTGAGCACCAGCACTCGATAGGTAGATGCCTAGGCCGAAGATGAGGACCGCGATCGGGACGTGGGCGACGATCAGCTCGCTCGCGCCTGACCTGGTGATCGCCTCGCCCAGGCCTGTCTGGGCGAGGATCAGTACGAGCAGGCCAAGAGCGCCGAGGGTGAGTGCTGAGTGCGCGCGTCGCAGCCGGACCGCGGCCAGCGCGGTGGCCAGGGCCAGCACGACGACGACGTAGGCGCCGATCTCATGCACCGTGATCCAGGTGCCGCGCTCGGCGCGGTCGATGAACTCACCCGCCCACACCGCCTGCAGCAGCACCCCGAGCAGGGTTAGCCCGTTCACGATGGAGAACATCCGCACCGCGCCAGCGTGACGGTGATCGTCGGTCATGGGACCTCCAGTCTTGGTCGAGGTGCTCATGATGTTCTCCGGAACATCTGATGGTGGCGGGGGGCTGACGGCCAGGTGTCGAGACATCACCGTACGCGCTGGTGAAGGGCTCCGGAGCCAGCGTGCGGGGGGCGTTAGCCTGGCGTCCGTGGCCCTCACCCTGACCGGGGTCAACCGGTATCCGATCAAGTCTTGCCGCGGCCATCCGGTTGACAAGGCCGTGGTCGAGCCGTGGGGCCTGGCCGGTGACCGGCGGTGGATGCTCGTTGACAATGCGGGTCTTATGGTGACAGCGCGCAAGCACCCGCGGCTGGTGCTGGTCACCCCCGAGCCTGACGCGGACGGGCTGCTGGTGCGGGCGCCGGACATCGATCCGCTGCTGGTGCGCATACCGCATGGTTTCGCGCTCACCAGCGTCCAGGTCTTCTCCAGCGAATTAGTCGCCGCGCCCGCGTCGGATGAGGCGCACGCCTGGTTCAGCAAGGTGATCGGCGAACCGGTCCGGTTGGTGTACCTTGATGACCCCACGCGCCGTCGGCCAAACCCCGCCTACAGCCGGGAGGAGGACCGGGTGTCCTTCGCGGACGGCTACCCGCTGCTGCTGGCTACTGAGGAGTCCCTGGCCGCGCTGAACGACCTGATCGCCGAGGGACCGCGGGCCGAGGAGGGGCCGATGTCGATGACGCGGTTTCGCCCCAACCTGGTCGTCGCGGGCGCACCCGCCTGGGCCGAGGACGGCTGGCGGGTGGTGCGTGTCGGCGCCGTGAGCTTCCGGGTAGCGAAGGCCTGCAACCGCTGCGGGATCACCACGATCGACCCCGACACCGCGCGCCGGGGCAAAGAGCCGCTCACCACCCTCGCCCTCGGCCGGCGGTGGGATGGCAAGACGTGGTTCGCGATCAACCTCATCCCCGATTCCGCCGGCGCGGTCCTGCACCTCGGTGACCAGGTCGAGATCCTGGAGCAGGTGCGGACCAACGAGCCGCTGCGCTAGTGCGCGTGCTCGTGATCCTCCACGAGGTCCTTCTCGTGGGGGTGCGGGTGGGCGTGGGACTGCTCGTTGTGGCTGTGCTCGTGCTCATGCTCGACGTGCTCGTGATCGTGCAGAACG
>JBOHFY010000204.1:0-10348 GCA_050699895.1 Pseudonocardiaceae bacterium | reverse complement strand
GTTATTTGGGTCGGGCGGGGTTGACTGGGGAGCGGTTTGTGGCGTGCCCGTTTGGTGCGCGGGGTGAGCGGATGTATCGGAGTGGGGATCTGGTTCGTTGGCGCCCGGATGGGGATTTGGAGTTTGTGGGCCGGGCGGATGATCAGGTGAAGGTTCGGGGGTTCCGGATCGAGCTGGGTGAGATTGCGACGGTGCTCACCGCGCACCCTGAGGTCGCGCGGGTCGCGGTGATCGCGCGGGAGGACCGGCCCGGGGATCAGCGACTGGTCGCCTATGTGGTGGCCGATAGCACCAGCTCGGTGCGTGACGAGCGGACTGAACAGGACCAGGTTGGTGAGTGGCGGCAGGTGTATGACTCGTTGTACGCGGCATCGGGCTTGACGGTGTTCGGGGAGGATTTCACTGGGTGGAACAGTAGTTATGATGGTCAGCCGATTCCTGTGGAGCAGATGCGGGATTGGCGTGAGGCGACGGTGGAGCGTGTTCTGGCGCTGGGGCCTCGGCGGGTGTTGGAGGTCGGTGTGGGGACGGGGTTGCTGCTGTCCCGCCTCGCGCCTCGCTGCGAAACTTACTGGGCTACCGATTTTTCCGCCCCCGTGATTGAGGTTCTGGCTGGTCATGTCGGCCGGGATCCTGAGCTAGCCGCCCGGGTGGTATTGCGTGCCCAGAGCGCGCACGACACGGAGGGGTTGCCGGTCGGGTTGTTCGACACGGTGGTCCTCAACTCCATCGTCCAGTACTTCCCCAGCGCCGAGTACCTGGTTGAGGTCATTACCCGCATGCTGGGGCTGCTCGCCCCGGGTGGGAGGGTGTTCCTGGGTGATGTGCGTAACCTGCGGTTGCTGCGTGCCCTGGCGACCGCCGTGGTGTTGCGCCGAGCCGAGGGCGTGACCGATACGCCGATGCTGCGCCGGAGGGTCGAGCAAGCCCTCCGAGTGGAAAAAGAACTGCTGGTCGACCCAGAATTCTTCACCGCGCTAACAGCCAGGAACACCGACATCGCCGGGGTAGACATCCAGATCAAACGCGGCCATCACCACAATGAATTGACTCGTTACCGCTACGATGTCGTGCTGCACAAACACCCGATCACACCGCTACCGCTGGGCGAAGCCCCCCGACTGGACTGGGGCCAACAGATCAGCGGGCTGCAAGAACTGGGCGACTACCTGACCAGCCAGTGCCCGGACCTGGTGCGCGTCACCGGTGTCCCCAACAAACGTGTCGCGCACGAGGCCGCCGCCGCGCGAGCGTTGCGGGCCGGCCAGCCACTGACAGACCTGCTCAACTATCCGGCCGACGTGTCTGGTGCCATTGACCCTGAGGTGTTGCACGCGCTGGGTGAGCGGTGTGGTTATGGGGTGGGCCTGACTTGGTCGAGCACGATCCCCGATGCCCTGGACGCCGTGTTCACCCACCCAACCCGGACCCAGTCCGGTGTTCCCGTCGGGCTGTATGCGCCGGCCACCACCACCGGGGCGGGGGCCCCACTGTCGTCGTTGACGAATAATCCGAGCGCGGTTCGGGGGACCGGTGCGCTGACCAGAGTGCTGCGGGAGTATGCGCGTGATCGTTTGCCGGAGTACATGGTGCCCGCCGCGGTGGTGATACTCGACGCGCTGCCGCTGACCGCGAACGGGAAGTTAGACCGGGCCGCGTTACCCGCCCCGGAGTTCGGCACGGCCGGGACCGGCCGGGCACCCAGGACACCCCAGGAACAGCTCGTGTGCGAGTTGTTCGCCGAGGTCCTGGGCGTGGCCACAGTGGGTGTTGAGGATGATTTCTTCGATCTGGGTGGGCACTCGCTGCTAGCGACCCGTTTGATCGCCCGGATTCGCGCCACTCTCGGTGTTGAACTCCAGGTTCGTGCTCTGTTCGCCACTCCGACCGTGGCCGGGCTGGCGGCGTGCCTGGATGACGCGGGGCGGGCGCGCCTGGCGTTGACGGTGTGTGAGCGCCCGGATCCGTTGCCGTTGTCTTTCGCGCAGCGCCGGTTGTGGTTTTTGCACCAGATGGAGGGGCCCAGTGCCACGTATAACATCCCTTTGGTGCTACGGCTGTCCGGTGGTCTGGACTTCTCCGCGTTGCGGGCCGCGCTCGGGGATGTGGTGGCCCGGCATGAGAGCTTGCGGACCATTTTCCCGCAGACCGAGGGTGTGCCCTATCAGCGCGTCCTGGGCGCGCCGGCGGCTCGCCCGGCGTTAGTTGTCACCCGTATCAGTGAGGCTGAGCTGCCGGAGGCGTTGGCCACCGCCGCCCGGTATGGGTTCGACCTGGGTGTCGAGCCGCCGGTGCGAGCTGAGCTGTTCGCTCTCGCTCCGGATGAGCATGTGCTGTTGTTGGTGGTGCATCACATCGCGGGGGATGGCTGGTCGATGGGCCCCCTGTCGCACGACCTGGCCACCGCTTACACAGCTCGGTGCCAGGGTGAGGTGCCGGGGTGGGCGCCGCTGCCGGTGCAGTACGCCGACTACACCCTGTGGCAACACCAGTTGCTGGGCGAGCGCACCGACCCGGACAGTCTGTTCGCCACCCAGGCGGCCTATTGGACCCAGGCGCTGGCCGGGCTGCCCGATCAACTCGCGCTACCCACCGACCGCCCGCGTCCCCCAGTGGCTTCCTATCGCGGCGAGTACCTGGCTGTCCGGTTAGAGCCAGGGCTGCACCACGGCTTGGCGGGCTTGGCTCGTCAGGCTGGGGCGAGCTTGTTCATGGTCCTGCAAGCCGGACTGGCCACGTTGCTGAGCAAGCTCGGCGCGGGTACTGACATTCCCATCGGGTCCCCGATCGCTGGACGCACTGACCAAGCCCTTGATGACCTCATCGGGTTCTTCGTCAACACCCTCGTGCTGCGCACCGACACCACCGGCGACCCCACTTTCACTCAACTTCTCGCTCAGGTTCGTGACACCGCGTTGAGCGCCTACGCTCATCAAGACATCCCCTTTGAGTACCTGGTCGAAACCCTCAATCCCACCCGATCCCTCGCGCATCACCCCCTGTTCCAGGTCATGCTCGCGCTACAGAACACTCCCCCGGGTGATTTCGACCTGCCTGGACTGCGGGTGTCCAGCCTGTGGGCACCGACCGGGACCGCCAAGTTCGACCTGGGTGTCAGCGTGTGGGAGCGGCGCGGACCCGACGGCAGTCCCCAGGGCTTGGAGGGGTTCATCGAGTACGCTAGTGACCTGTTTGATCCCGCCACGGTCGAGGTGATTGTCACACGGTGGGTGCGCCTGTTGGAAGCGGTGGTCGCTGACCCGGACGCGCCGATCAGCCGGATCGATCTGCTGTCCGCCGAGGAGCGCCACCGGCTCCTGATCGAGCACACCACCACCCACCCCGTACCTCAGACCTGCCTGCCGGTGTTGTTCCAGGCCCAGGTGGCGGCCACGCCCGAGGCAATCGCCGTGGTGTTCGAGGACACCACCCTGACCTACCACCAGCTCAACGCCCGAGCCAACCAACTCGCGCATCTCCTGATCACCCGGGGGGTCGGACCCGAGCACATCGTGGCCTTAGCCCTGCCCCGTTCGGTGGGCATGATTACCGCGATCCTGGCGGTCCTCAAGACCGGGGCGGCCTACTTACCCCTAGACCCCAACTACCCCTCCGCGCGGATCAACTTCATGCTCCACGACGCCCAACCAACACTCCTGCTCACCACCACTCACACCCTGAGCTGTGTCCCCCCCGACACCATCACACCCCGATTGGTGATCAACGATCCCGACACCCTCGAGGTCGTGGGCGCTTGCGCGGACACTGACCCCACCGACACCCACCGCACTACCCCCCTCCTGCCCCAGCACCCCGCGTATGTGATCTACACTTCCGGTTCCACCGGCACCCCCAAAGGCGTACTCGTTGCGCATGCCGGGGTCTCCAGCCTCGCTGTGGCCCAGATCGAACACCTCGGGATCGATGCGCACAGCCGGGTGCTGCAGTTCGCCTCACCCAGCTTCGACGCCTCGTTCTCGGAGCTGTGCATGGCGCTGCTGTCGGGCGCGGTACTGGTGGTGGCCCCTCCCGAGCAGTTGCTGCCGGGACCGCCGCTGGCCGCGCTGGCCACCCGCCAGCGGGTCACCCATGCGACGCTGCCACCCTCAGTTCTGGCGGTCCAGGACGGGTTGCCGCCGGCGATGACGGTGGTCACAGCGGGTGATGCGTGCCCACCAGGGCTGGTTGCCACCTGGTCAGCGGGCCGACGGATGATCAACGCCTACGGCCCCACCGAGACCACCGTGTGCGCCACGATGAGCGACCCACTCTCCACCGCGACGCCCATGCCTGCGCCGATCGGCCGGCCGATCACCAATACCCGGGTGTATGTGCTGGATGCTGGTCTGGCGCTGGTTGCGCCGGGGGTGGTGGGGGAGTTGTATGTGGCTGGGGCGGGGTTGGCGCGGGGGTATCTGCGCCGGCCGGGGTTGACCGCGCAGCGGTTCGTGGCTGACCCCTACGGTCCGGGGGGGACTCGCTTGTACCGGACGGGTGATCTGGTCCGTTGGCGCGCCGATGGGGAGCTGGAGTTCGTGGGCCGGGCGGATGACCAGGTCAAGATTCGCGGGTTCCGCATCGAGCCCGGTGAGGTCCAGACCGCGCTGGCGGCTCACCCTGATGTCGCGCACACCGCCGTGATCGCGCGCCAGGACCGGCCCGGCGACATGCGACTAGTCGCTTATGTGGTAGCGGCGCTGGACACCGGCCCTACCACCCGCACCATCAGCACACTCACCAACCAACTGCGCGACTACCTGCGCCAACGTCTGCCCGAGTACATGGTCCCCACCGCGCTGGTCATGCTTGACGCGTTGCCGCTGACGCCGAACGGAAAACTCAACCGCAACGCGTTACCCGCCCCTGAACTCGGGTCGACCGGGACCGAGTTCGTCCCTCCGCGAGGTGTTGAGGAGGTGACGGTGGCGCAAGTATGGGCGGAGGTTCTGGGGCTCGACCGGGTCGGGCGGGCGGACAACTTCTTCCAACTCGGCGGTGATTCGTTGCTCGGGGCTCGCCTAGTTTTCCGGCTCCGTGAGGTGTTCACGTGCGAGATCCCTCTGCGCGAGTTGTTCCGGTGCCAGACGGTCGGTGAGCTGGCCGCGGCGCTTGCGTCGTCAGAATGGGCACTTGCTCAGCGCGCTGAGCCAAGTCCGCTGCCCGTACCCAGCGCCTGTGGGCAGCGCGACCAGGCTCCCTGGCCCCGTCCTCTCCCGCCGTTCACCCGCCGCCATGGGGACAATGTGCTGCTCACCGGCGCGACTGGATTTTTTGGGGCCTTTTTGCTGCGCGAGATCCTGATCCAGCACCCAGGCATGGTGCACTGCCTGGTCCGAGCGAACAGCGCGAGGCAGGGGTGGGACAGGCTTCGAGCGAACCTTGAGCGCTACGGGTTATCGGAGGAAGCCCTTCCCTGGGATCGAATTCGCGTCGTCGTGGGTGATCTGGCGCGCCCACGTCTCGATCTCGGGGATAACGAGTACGAGCGCCTGGCTGAGGAGATCGACTTGATTATCCACAACGGTGCGCACGTGGATGCGTTACATTCCTACGAAACACTCGAAGCCGCCAATGTGGACGGAACCCGAGCGTTGCTCTTGTTCGCGGCAACAACATGGTGCAAGCCGATGCGCTTCGTCTCGACCAGCGGGGCCGCATGGTACGATCCCGCGGCGTCGGGCAACAGATATGGCTATCTCGAGAGCAAATGGCGAGCGGAACAGGTCGTCGCCGAGGCGCGGGCGCACGGCATCCCGGCTGCGATATACCGCGTACCGAGACTCGCGGGCGACAGTGAGACCGGACGGGGCAATGACCGTGATATCCTCGTGCGCCTGATCCGTTGCATTCTGGAACTGGGCACAGCGCCGAATATTGAGCTGTCCGAGGGCTGGATACCGGTCGACGAGGCGGCGCGGCTGCTGGTCGGGCACGACCACGATCCTGAGCACGGGGGTTCGTTCTCCCTGACCGCGCAACGTCAGGTGTCGTTGACGGAGATTGTCGAACAAGCTCACCGAATCGGCTACGGAATCGAGTACAAATCGAGCCTCGAATGGCGCCGCGACCTCGCGCGCCGATCTGTTGAGGAGTACGAGGTGCTGACCGCGGTGCTGCCCCCCGATCCGGCCAGCGGCCCGCCCGACAAGAACAGCTCGATGCCACGGGGCGAGGAACCCGTCGACGGCTTTGTTCCGATCGTCGCGCACGGTGTGACCGAACAGGTACTGCGCCGGTACCTGCGCACCATGAGCACAACATCACCAGTAGACACGACCCCATGACGTTGATGGCTCTACCGGGCACTCAGTGTCAGCGCCCTTCGCGACACCCCATTTCTCACTGACAGGACCAGATCAATGCCTTTGGACTCATACGTCACCCTCGGAAAGTCGGGCCTGCGGGTCAGCCCCTTCACCCTCGGCACCATGACCTTCGGGGAGGACTGGGGATGGGGATCGAGCGTCGCCGACTCCGAGGCCATCCTCGGGTGCTTCATCGAGCGCGGCGGAAACTTCCTCGACACCGCCAACGTCTACACCAACGGCCACTCGGAAGAGATCATCGGCGACTACGTCAGCGGCAAGAGCGGGCTGCGTGACCGCCTGGTGATCGCCACCAAGTTCTCCGGCAACCTGTACCGGGGCGACCCGAACGGCGGTGGCGCGAACCGGAAGTCCATCATCGCGCAGGCTGACCAGTCACTCCGCCGCCTGAACACCGACTACATCGACCTGTACTGGCTGCACAACTGGGACAAGTACACGCCGATCGAGGAGACGATGCGGACCCTCGACGACCTCGTCACCTCAGGCAAAGTGCGCTACATCGGGTTCTCCGACACCCCCGCTTGGAAGGTCGCCCAGGCGCAGACCCTCGCGCAGTGCCGCGGCTGGGCACCGCTGATCGCCCTGCAGATCGAGTACTCACTCAAGGAGCGCACAGTCGAGGGCGAACTCATCCCGATGGCGCGGGAGCTCGGCCTCGGTGTGACCCCGTGGAGCCCGCTGCGCGGCGGCTTCCTGTCCGGGAAGTACAGCCGAGAGAACGCGCACACGGCCTCCCGCGGCGCAATGGCGCACCAGAACCTCACTGACCGGGACTACGACATCATCGACGAGCTGCGCAAGATCGCGGCTGAGCTGGACACGTCGGTCGCCTCCGTCGCGCTGGCGTGGGTGCAAGGACGGCCCGGCGTCTCCTCGACGATCATCGGCGCCCGCCGGCTCGACCAGCTTGAGGACAACCTGCAGGCACTCGACGTGCAACTGGCGCCTGAGCACGTCGCGGCGCTCGATAGCCTCTCCGAGCCAACACTCAACTTCCCGGCCGTATACCTGCTGCACGCACCGGATTTCGCACACGCCGGGGCAACCGTGAACGGCGAGTCGTCGGTGGCGCTGCCCTTCGTGCCGGCCACCGACGGGTAAGGAGCTCCCGTCCGACCGAAGCCAGATCGGATCGATCCTGGCGGCCAAACTCCACGACATCACCAGCTAACGCCTCCCCGTAGCAAGCAACAAAAAACCAGCGATCCGACCTCCAGCGTTTCTGGCGGTGGGTGCCGCGTTCGTGGCCATCGGCTATGGGTTGGCACCCGCGCACGGGCTGGAGGAGGTCACCGACATGGTGCGGACCGCGCTGCTGCCCGAGGATGTCCGCGACGCCGTGGCCGGGGTGACCCTGCTGAGCGGAGTGTCCGACCTGAACCGCTGGTTTACACCTACGTCAACGACAACCTCGGCCTGGCTCGCGAGACTGCGCGCCGCGACAGCCCCCTCTACCACCTTCCGGCGCGACTTCCCCCGGTGGTGCTCGCGCGGGGCGGGATCGAGACCGGCGAGTTCATCCGGCAGCATGAGTGAATGGCTGCGGCGCTGGCGAGAAGGGCCGCCCTCGTCGAGGTCGTCTGCCCGGTGCGCGACTATGTCGACCTGTCCTACGAGCTGGCCGATCCGGGTACGGCTCTCGGTCGGGCCGTGCTCACCCAGAGGGAGCTCGCTCGAGCCGACGGGGTGATGCGGTGAGCGACGGTCATCTGTCCGAACGGTCCGCGATGGGTGTTTGACCGGTTTCCTCGGGTGATCCGGCATCCTCGGATGGGGAGCGCCGAAGGCGTGCCGAGGAGACCCGAGGAATGCCGTGGACGGATTACCCGCCCGGCAACACCCCTATGCTGAGTACGTGCGGATGGACACGCTGCTCGACCTCCAGCACCCGCGCACCGGCCTGAGCGCCGAGTACGAGTTCATCATTCTCAGCGTTTCCAGTGCACGATCGGAGCGGAAAGGCGTGGTTATGGAGGAGCTCAGCCGGGAGGCGGCCGAGGAACGGGACTCCGGCGACGAGCTCGCGCCGTTGCGCGATCAGTTCGTCATCGCCGACGAGACCATTTACCTGGACGGCAACTCACTGGGCCGATTACCCGCCAGCACACTGGACTTCCTGGCCCAGGTGGTCAGGGACCAGTGGGGTGCCGGCCTGGCGCGTTCCTGGTCGTCATGGATCGACTGGGGCCAGCGGATCGGGGACCGGCTCGCCGCTGACGTCCTCGGCGCCGAGCCTGGCGAAGTCACGCTGTCGGACTCGACGTCGGTCAACCTGTACAAGCTCGCCACGGCGGCGGTGGACGCCGTGCCCGACCGGCGCACCATTGTCTTCGACACCGACGACTTCCCCACGGACCGGTACGTGCTGCAAGGGCTGGCCGAGAAACGCGGCCTGAGGCTGCGCGGACTTGGTTCCCACCCCGACCACGGCCTGGATCTCCATGAGCTGCGGGCCGCCCTGGACGGGGACGTCGCTCTCGTCGTGCTCTCGCTGGTGTCCTACCGCAGCGGTGCGTTGCTGGATATGGCCGCGGTGAACGCCCTCGCGCGTCGGAGCGGCGCCCTGGTGTTGTGGGACCTCAGTCACGCGGTCGGCGCGGTACCCGTACACCTCGGCGACGCCGACGCGGACCTCGCGGTCGGATGCACCTACAAATACCTCAACGGCGGACCGGGGTCACCGGCCTTCCTGTACGTTCGCCGCGACCGGCAATCCCTGCTGCGCCAACCCATCTGGGGGTGGTTCGGGCAGCGCGACCAGTTCCTGATGGGACCGGGCTACGACCCCGTGGAGCGGATCGACCGGTTCCTGGTCGGTACGCCGCCGGTGCTGTCCTTGGCTGCCGTCCAGCCCGGCCTTGAGCTGGTCTGCCGGGCCGGGGTAGGCCGGTTGCGGCGCAAGGGAGTACTGCTGGGCGAGCTGGTTGTCGCGCTGGCTGACCGGTGGCTGGCACCGCATGGGTTTCGCCTCGCTTCGCCGCGCGACCCGCTGCGCCGAGGCGGCCACGTGGCACTGGCGCACCCGCGGGCATGGCCGTTATGCCAGGCACTGGCCAGTCGCGCGGGGGTCGTGTGCGACTACCGCGCACCGGGCCGATTGCGCATTGCGCCGGTCCCCGCTTACACCCGCTTCGTTGACGTGTGGGACGCCATGGACCGCCTCCGTGGCATCGTCGAGCGCCGCGAGTACGAGGAGTCGCCCGTCGAGCTGTCCCGCGTGACCTGAGTCGAGCCCGCCTCCACACTGCGGGGTGTCGGGGCAACCCACTAGACTTCGAACAAGTGTTCGATTAAGTTACTGGGGGTGCGACATGGACGAGCGGTTGGGCCGGGTTCTGCGGGAGCGCGTGGAGGCGTATCTGCGCGAGGCCGAGCGGATGCTCCACGCGGCGGAGCCAGGGGCGGCCTGGCCAGCTGTGCGGGCTCGGCTGCTGCCTCTCGCCACGGCCTGGCGGAGCCTGTTGACGCAGCACGGCTCTGGTCCCCGCAGCCGCTGCCGGCACTGCGACCGGGCGTTCCGCCCGTGGCACAGCCGGCGCCCGCTGTGCTCGGTGTGGCGTACAGCACACGCCCATCTGGTTGGCGGGTGGCCATCGAGTGGCGGCCAGTGAGCCGGCGCGCAGCACCGTCGTCACAGGTCGATACCGTGCTGGTGCAGCCAGCTCAGCGGGTTGATCTTCTGGCCGGCCGCGTTCCACACTTCGAAGTGCAGGTGCGGCCCGGTCGAGTTGCCCCGGTTGCCCATCTCGGCGATCTCTTGACCCGCTCGGACCTGCTGGCCCTGCACCACGAGCGAGCGGTTGATGTGCCCGTAGACGGTGATCGTGCCGTCAGAGTGCCGGATGCGCACCCAAAGTCCGAAACCGCTGGCCGGACCGGACTCCGCAACCACGCCGTCAGCAGCGGCGACGATCGGCGTCCCGATGGCATTGGCGAGGTCGATACCGTAGTGGAACACTCCCCACCGGGCGCCGTATCCCGAGGTGAAGACGCCCTGTGTGGGCAGGACGAACTGAATC
>JBOHFY010000203.1:0-1875 GCA_050699895.1 Pseudonocardiaceae bacterium | reverse complement strand
CCGCGGTGGCGGCGTTGCGGGCGCATCCACTCGGCGCCGGGGCCACCGTGGTCGGCCGCATCGCCGAGGATCCGCCCGGACTGGTCTTGCTCAAGACCGGGTTCGGCGGCACCCGGATTATTGATCTGCTCGTCGGCGACCCGCTACCGCGGATCTGCTGACCACTACCTCAAGGAGGTTCGCTGAATCGGAACGAGTTAATCACCGAGATCGTGGCCGACTGGCCCGAACCTGGTGAGGTTGTCTACCTCGAGCGCCGGGGCGACAGCTACGGGGTGCGGCGCCTCGGCGCCGATGGGGTGTTGCCCGTGCCGGCGCCGGGTGAGTCGCTGCCTGACGCCTGGATCTACTACAGCGGGTGGCAGGCCCACCACCGTGACGACGTGTCGGCGTTCTTCGATGACCTCTTCGCCGAGATGGACGCGGCGGCCGGAGGTCATGATCGTTGCCGCTGGTCGGTGGATGACCCCTGGCCGCACGCGCACTGAATCGAGGCGCGATGGTGTACCGCATCCACCCGTCGGACCGGACGGCGTTCAAGCGCTGCCGTCGGGAATGGGACCTGAGCTCACGCAACCGGCGCAACCTCGAACCGATCCCCCGGCCGGGCCCGATCGACCTGGCTCAGGCACTGCGTGATGCGCTTGCGGTGTACTACTTCCCCGGGATGTGGGAGTGGGACAGATCCATCGTGGCGCCCCTGGTGCATCAGGCTCTGGACCGTTCGGTGCGCGGCCAGGTCGCCTCCGACGGCCACACCGAGTCCGACGACCAGGCCCTGCGGGAGACGCTGGACCGGGGCCATGCGCTGCTCGACGCCTACGCCGCCTGGGCGCCGACGGTGGACCACTTCACTCCGCTGCGCGTCGATACCGACTTCGAGGTGAACGTTCCCGACCAGGCCACACCCGGCGCCTACCTGGTGACCCCGGCCGGTGCGGAGATCCGGTATTGCGACCGGGTCGACCTGCTCGCCATCGACTCCGACGACGCCTACTGGGTTGTCCAGCACCGGCTGGTCACCGGCTCTTGGGCTGATCATGACGCACTCCAGCTGGATGAGCGGACGATCGCGTGGTGCTGGGCGTGGCCACAGTTCTACCTCGGGATGCAGATCACGGGCACGGTGTACAACGAGGTCCGGGTCGACGCCGGCGAGCTCGGCGCGAGATCGCCGCAACTGGCGGGCCGCCCGCAGGTGCGGCACCGCCGGATGTACGCCCGCAGCGGCACCGTCTCTGGCGAACGGTTGGATGCCGAGGGCACCGACGCGTTTCGCCGCACCCGGATCCGGCGCGGCGAGGCTGAGCTGGCGGCGGCCGGCGTGGATCTGGCCGCCGAGGCCGGCACCGCCACCAGGACGGGCCTCGAGATCTACCCGAGCCCGGCGCCAGGAGTGTGCGCGCGCTGCGCCTACCGTCCCCCATGCCTGGTACTGAACCAGGGTGATGCGGCCAGCGCCGAACTGTCAAGGTCGTACCAGCACCGCGCGCCGGAACCCGTGCGGGAAGGGCGGCTCGGCGGCGTCACGTGGTCGATGAACCGCGGTGCCGCACCCCCCCGATGGCCAAGCCAATCATGACGCCAGGCCCATACCGCTCGGGCTCACAAGGCTTTGGCTGTGGACATTTGCCGAGCGCCATCAGTGAGGAGCGATGTGGAAGGTCAGAGCCTGTTCTGGGCGCTGAAGGCCTCGCGGGGCCAACCGTCCTGCTGTCATGGCTGCACGGCCGTTTCAAGATTATCAATTCGCGGGGGGTCGTGCGAGGATGGATCGCTGTCGCCGGGTGCGGGCAGGCTTGGTCGGTGTTTCTTGGCGGATTGCGCCTGCCGTTGGCGGATATCGGAACTTGATCGCCAAAAGTGAGCCGTGGC
>JBOHFY010000202.1:0-2026 GCA_050699895.1 Pseudonocardiaceae bacterium | reverse complement strand
CAGCCGAACTGGTCGTGCCGGTAGCGCCAGATGTGGCCGAGGATGAACGAGGTGAACGCCACGTAGGGCACCGTCACCCACAGTAACCCGGTCACCGGCGTCCCTCCAGCTGCTCCCGCATCATTGGGTCCACCCCGTAGGGCTCCAGGCCCACCTCTTCCTCCGGTGGCCCCTGCGCGGCCAGCTCGGCGACCCGGCGCCGGTCGGCCGCGTTGATCTCCGGGAGGGTGGCGCACACCGCGTCGAGCACCGCCCGATAGGGCGAGGCGGCCTCGTGCAGGGACAGCCTGAGCAGCTCCACCACCGGCCGGTACTCCACCAGCAGCCGCCGGCCGGCCACCGGGTCGACGGTCGCGGCGAACTCCAGCACCACCGCCAGGTGGTCCGGCAGCTCGTGCTCGCCCAGGGTGGCACCCGCAGTGCGGTAGGCGTGCTTGAACCGCAGCAACGCCATGCCACGCTTGCGCGTGTCACCGAAGGCGTAGTAGCTCAGGTGCAGGCAGTGGCGACGCCGCAGGTCGAAGGTCTCCACGTAGTGCGCGGCCAGCTCGATCGCAGGCCGCAGGCGGATCTCGTCCAGGAACGACACCAGCGCGGGTGCGGGCAGCGCGACGGCCGCCGCGTGCAGCTCGTCGAGCAGGTCCAGGGTCTGCTGGGTCGGGTAGTCCAGCAGCAGCGCGGCGATCCGCCACACCACGCGCTGGTCGAGCTCGGTGGGCGCCTCGGCCTTGCGGCGGCCCAGCCAGGTCGGGCTCACTGGATCTGCTCCACCACGGGCTTGGCCCCGTTGCGGTGTTCCGGCGCGGGGGCGAACAGGCCGTTGGTGCTCTTGCCGTCCCAGTTGAGCAGGTTGATCCGGCGCGCCTTGTCCACCGGCGCGGCGACGCCGTGACCGTCGGCGGGCTGCTCAGTCAGGTGGAACTTGTCGTCCATGACGTCGAAGGCGGTCATGCCCGGGCCGCCGTCGCCCTCCAGGCTGCACCCGGTGGCCAGGGCGTCCAGCCGGTGCGCGTCCGAGCCAGCCGCGCTGGGGATGACATAGCGGTGCTCGTACTTGGCGATGGCCAGCAGCCGGTACATCGCCTCGATCTCGGTCGTGCTCAGGCGCACCGCTGCGGCGATCTCCGGACGGAGCGGCTCCCCGAGGTTGACCCGGCGCATGTGCGCGCGCATCGCCGCCAGCCGCTGCAGCGCGGCGCGCACCGGCCCGACGTCGCCCGCGGTGAACAGCTCGGCCAGGTACTCGACCGGGATGCGCAGCGCGTCGATCGCGCCGAACAGGTTGCCGGCGTTCTCGCCGTCATGCCCGGTGCTCGCCAAGACGTCCACCACCGGCGACAGCGGTGGCACGTACCAGACCATCGGCATGGTGCGGTACTCCGGGTGCAGCGGCAGCGCCACCTGGTAGTCCACGATCAGCTTGTACACCGGGGACGCCTGAGCGGCCTCGATCCACTCCTGGGAGATCCCGGCCCGCTCGGCTTCGGCCACCACTCGCGGATCGTGCGGGTTGAGGAACACGCCCAGCTGCGCGGGATAGAGGTCTTTCTCCTCGCGCACCGACGCCGCCGCGAGCACCGCGTCCGCGTCGTAGAACACCACTCCGATGTAGCGCAGCCGCCCCACGCAGGTCTCCGCGCAGACCGTCGGGATGCCCACCTCCACCCGCGGGTAACAGAACGTGCACTTCTCCGCTTTGCCGGTCTTGTGGTTGAAGTAGATCTTCTTGTACGGGCACCCCGTGACACACTGCCGCCACCCGCGGCAACGATCCTGGTCGACCAGCACGATGCCGTCCTCGCTGCGTTTGTAGATCGCGCCCGATGGGCAGGACGCCGCACACGACGGGTTGAGGCAGTGCTCGCAGATCCGCGGCAGGTAGAACATGAACGTCTGCTCGAACTCCAGTTTCACCTGGTCGGAGAGCTTGGTCAGCACCGGGTCACGGCCGACCTGCTCGGGACCGCCGCCCAGGTCGTCGTCCCAGTTGGGGCCCCAGGTGACTGTGGTGTTCTCACCGGTGATC
>JBOHFY010000201.1:0-10577 GCA_050699895.1 Pseudonocardiaceae bacterium | reverse complement strand
AGAGCCGCAAGCCTTCACTCGTGCCGTTGGCCTTGCGGAGGAGTATTTCGCCGGCGGCCCGTCGGACGACGACCACCGTCGTGTCCGGCATTTTGACGCCGCCGAGCTTGTGGGCACAATCGGTGGGCGCTACCGCGAGTTGGCTCGGCACGAGCCGAAATGGTCTCGGAAGTCTCAAGACTATATTCACGAGGCGCTTGAGCTGCGTCACCCGTCAGAATCTAAGCCCCGCGCTTTCGATCTTATTGGGCTGGCGCGCACTGAGTTGATCGTCGCTGACCTGGAACATGCGTGTGAGCTGGTTCATCAAGCGATTCCGCTCGGGCGGCCGTGGCTGAACGGGCGAGTTGGCGCGGAACTGCGGGATTTCCGTCAGGAAGTGTCGCGGTACGCGGAAATTCCCGTAGTGCGAGATACTCGTGATCTCATTCAAGAGCTGACCTCGTCCAATGGGTGGATGAAGGGATAGGCGTTGGCGCGAATTGGGATAACCGGTCACGTGAACCTCTCTCGCCGCAGCGTCCCGCTCGTCGCGGAGGCGCTCCGTGATGTCCTGAAGAACTACAACGAGACTGAGCTGGTTGGCATTTCTTGCCTAGCGCGGGGTTCAGACCAGATCTTTGCCAGGGTTGTGTTGGAGCGTGGCGGTGCTGTTGAAGTGGTCCTCCCGGCCGCTGATTATCGAGAGCGGAAAATCAAGCCCGACAATTTAGCGGAGTTCGATGACCTGATTGGCCGCGCTCGCGTGGTGCGGACGTTGCCGTGTGGCAAATCTGACAGCGATGCGTACATGGCGGCAAGCGAGGAAGTGCTTGATTCTGTTGATTCCCTCATTGCGGTATGGGATGGCAACCCTTCCGGGAGTTACTCGGGTACCGCCGATGTCGTGGCAGCCGCCCGCGAGCGCGGGATACCGGTCACCGTGGTGTGGCCCGATGGCGCGCGTCGCGAGTGAGAGCGTCATGCCTCACCTATGCTTCGTGAACGGCTCGGCTCTTGGTGAGGTGGGGTTATGCGCGATTATTCGGCCACGGGTACCGGTGTCCGATTGCCGCGGGTTGCGGTACGGGCCGCGGTCAGGGTCCTGGTCCGGCCGGCGCTGGGGCCCCGGGTCCCGAACGCGGTCCGGCGCCACTGGCTGGATGCGTGTTCGGTGCTTACCCTGATGCCGCGTGGCACCGAGCTACGGCGGGTCCGGCTCGGCGGCGTGCCGGGTGTGCGGGTTGCGCACCGCGGTGCCGGCTCCAACGGCTCCAACGGCGCGGACACCGCCCGGGCGGTGCTGTACCTGCACGGCGGCGGGTACACTACGGGCTCGCCCTGGACCCACCGCGCGCTGGCCGGGCATCTGTCGCGGGCCGCCGGGGCGCCGGTGTTCCTGCTCGACTACCGGCTGGCCCCGGAGTATCCGTATCCGGCGGCGCTGATGGACGCGTTGGCGGCGTACCGGGCCCTGCAACGTGCCGGGTACCCGCCCGAGCGGATCGTGCTCGCTGGTGACTCAGCGGGCGGGGGTTTGGCGGTGGCGACCGCGATGGCATTGCGCGATGCCGGCGAAGCGCTGCCGGTCGCGCTGGCGCTGCTCTCGCCGTGGCTGGACCTCACCCTGGGTAGCGAGTCAATCACCGGCAACGCGTCCCGGGACGCGATGCTCAACGGCGCATGGCTGGTCGTCGCGGCGCAGGAGTACCGGGCCGGCCGCGAGGCGACGACGCCCGGGATCTCGCCCCTGTACGCCGAGCTGACCGGGTTGCCGCCGATAGACGTGCAGGCCGCCGGAGACGAATTGCTGGTCAGTGACGCGGATCGGTTCGTCGCGCGGGCGCGGGCCGCCGGTGTGTCGGTCAATTATCGGCGTTACGCCGGCCTGTGGCACGACTTCCCGCTGCAGGCCGGCCTGCTGCGGGAGGCCGACGCGGCTGTGGCCGACCTGGGCCTGGCGCTGGCTCGGCGATGGCAAAATCGCCGGGAGCCGAGGCTCCCGCGGGGCGGGTCCCGGTGACCTGGGGATGGGGCGGCCTGCGACGTTCCGTCCCACCTGTACTCGTTCTCCTTCGAACCCACCAGCGGCTGGTCCCGCCGGTACTCCCCGCAGCCGGACATCCTCGCCTGCGCAGCGGGGGCCAGACCGCCCAGATCGCCCAACTAGGCCGGTGACTGGGCGACAGTTCCCTCGCCGTGCCATGATCCTCGGCGGGCTGGCGGGTCTGGGTGCCACGCTGGTTGATTGCGCTTCGACCCCGGCGTCGACCGGTGGGCCGTCATCACCCCGGCTCTCGATACCGTCTTCATCGGCTGGGGTGGGTTCTGCCGAGGCGGAGCTGGCCGCGTTGGAGGCGAAGTTCGGTGGCCGGCTTGGGGTATATGGGGTTGATACCGGCTCCGGCACCACAGTGGGGTATCGCGCTGACGAGCGGTTCCTGCTGTGCTCTACGTTCAAGGTGTTTGCGGTGTCGGCGATCCTGCGGCTGCGCGTCCAGCAGCCGGGGCTGTTGGACAGGTTGATCCGCTACGATCAGTCACAGCTGGTGACATACGCGCCGGTGACCTCCCAGCACGTCGCTGACGGGATGACCGTCTCCGCGCTCTGCGCCGCCGCGCTGACCCGAAGCGACAACACCGCAGCGAACCTGCTGGTACAGATCGTGGGCGGCCCACCGGCCGTGACAGAGTTCTGCCGGACGCTCGGCGACCCGCTTACCCGCCTGGACCGGATCGAGCCGGACCTGAACGTGGGCGCTCCCGGTGACCAGCGGGACACTTCCACGCCCGCCCGGATGGCCATCGACCTGCGCGCCCTGGCACTGGGCGACGCGCTGGACCCGGCAGGCCGAGATCTGTTCGTCAGCTGGCTGAAGGCCAACACCACCGGAGACAAACTGATCCGGGCCGGACTACCCGCAGGCTGGCTGGTCGGCGACAAGACCGGCTCCGGCTCGCACGGTGAGATCAACGACATCGCGGTGGTATGGCCACCCAACCACGCCCCACTGGTCCTCACCGTCTACACCGCACCCACCGAGCCGAAATCCACCGCAGGTCCCGCGACGGTGGCTAGTGCGGCCACGATCGTGACCAAGGCGCTCATCCCGACCGCATGAACCAGAGTCCTCCAGTGCGTGTTTCTCCGATGGGCGGCAGCGGTTCGGGCTCTATCCGCCAGTGATGGGTATCAGTAGCTCTCCGGCGCGTGAATCAGGCGCACGAGGTGGGGCCGCAGGCTGGTCAGGTAGTACTCGTGGTCGAAGCGGACGTACAATTAGGTCGGCGCCTTGGCCGACTACCAGGCCGTACTGGTGCAGCCGGGAGGGTAGAGCCCCGTAGGCCTTGTCCACCGCGACCTGTTCGATTCGGCACCGCAGAGGGATGACAGTGCCGTCGGCGTCGCGCGGGGGGTTGGCGGCGAGTGGCCTTGGGCCTCTGAAACCAGTCAACGACCCTGGCAAGTGGTGAACACGCACACGGTTTGCACAACAGACTAAACGGACATGCGCCGGAGTGCGGAAAGCTGTCGCGTGGCAGACTGCGCTCTATGGGTACTGCTGACATTGGTGGTGGGCGTGTCGCTGAGCTGCGCAAGGCGCGTGGTCTGACTCAGGTGGCGCTGGCGCGCCGGGCCGGGGTGTCGTTGAGCTTGTTGTCGAAGATTGAACTCGGAGACCGGGCGCTCACCCCGAGCGTCGCGGCCGGGATCGCCCGAGCCTTGCGGATTTCCCTCGGCGCGTTCTACGGGGAGGTCGAAGTCGCCGAGGATCAGAGCGTGCTGCTGGCGGCTCTGCGCACCGCGGTGCGCCGCTACGACATTCCCGACCAGGCGCCCGTGCCCGACCCCGCCCAGCTGCGCGTCGACCTGGACCGGGCCATCGCCCTCCGCGCGCAGGCCGACCTGGCGGGGCTGCTGCGGATGCTGCCCGGCCTGCTGACCCGGGCCACCACGTACGCGCACGCCGTGGCCAGCCCACGGGGGTGGGCGCTGCTGGCCGACGTCTACAGCGTCGCCTACTACCTGGCCGCGCGGAATCGGTGGATGGACCTGGTCGAGATCGCCCCGACCCGCCAGGCCTGGGCCTCAAGCCAGCAACCCAACCCACTGCTGACAGCCGTCGCTGCCCGGGACCGCGCCGATACCTTCCTCCACTGCGGGGACTTCGACGGTGGGCTCACCGTGGTGGACCGGGCCATCGTGGTCGCCGAAACGGAGCTCACCGGTCCGGAGCGGGCATTCGCCACGGGTATCCTGCACGTGCGGGGCATGGAGCTGGCGGGACGGCTTTCCGACCGGGCTGAGGCCCAGCGGCACATCCAGGCGGCGTGGACCGCAGCCGAGGAATTCCCGCACGACCTGCAGCGCCATAACCAGATCTTCGGTCCCGCCAACACCACCAGCCACGTACTGGTCACCCAGGGGGACCTCGGCCGCCCCCGCGAGGTGACCCACCTCGCTGAGCAGCTGGCCGGCAACGACACCAGGCTGCCGCCCACCCGGCTTCAATCCGTCCACACCAGCACCGCCCGCGCCCAGCTCGACCTGGGCGACCGGGAGGGCGCGCAATCCTCGCTCATCAAGTCATTCACCGTCGCTCCCCAGAAGGCCAAGGTCCACCCGATGAGCCTCGACGTGCTGCGGGTCCTGATCTCCCTGCACCGGCGCAGCAACCCCCAGCTTGTCCAGCTCGCCCGGCAAGCAGGGCTCACCGGATAGCGGGCGCGGCTCACAGCGAGTATGCCCCCGAGCACGGTGACCGCCAGTAGTGCCAGGCCGGTAGGGTGCTGTGGTCATTGATGACCTGTGCGGCGTCGGGGATGACGACTCGCGTGGGAGCGGCGACGCTGGTGGGGGGAGTCGGTGGCCAGGGTTTTCGTCAGCTATGCCAGTCAGGACCAGGAGTGTGCTGGTCGGTTGCGCCAGTGGCTGGTTGCTGAGGGTCATGAGGTGTTCCTGGATCGGGATCCGGGCAATGGCATCGCGGTGGGCGAGGAGTGGGACAAGCGGCTGCATGAGCGGCTGCGCTGGGCTGACGCGGTGGTCTGCGTGGTCACCTCCGCCGCGGTGGCCTCGACGTGGTGTACGGCCGAGGTCAGCATTGCGCTGTCGCGGGGTAGCCGGGTGTTGCCAGTCCTCGCTGAGCCGGGGGTGGGTCACCCGCTGCTGCCGTGTGCGCAGCACGCTGACTTCACCGTCGATTCCGCCGAGGGACGCGCGGCGCTGGTGGCGGCGTTACGCCGGGTTGATGCTGTCGGAGGTTGCGGGTGGCCGGATGATAAGCCACCGTTTCCGGGGTTGCGCCCCTTTGCTGTCGATGAGCATCGGGTGTTTTGTGGTCGCCGTGGCGAGGTGGAGCGGTTGGCCGGGTTGGTGCGATCCCCGGCCGAGCGGGCTGAGGGGGCGGTGCTGCTGGTGGTGGGCCCCTCGGGGTGTGGCAAGTCGTCGCTGGTACGAGCCGGATTGGTGCCTGTGATGGCCGAAGAGCCGAGTTGGTTGACGCTGGCGCCAATACTGCCCGGTGCCGACCCGGTAGCCGCGCTGGCTCGGGAACTGACCGTCGCGGCACGGCGACTGGGGCTGGACTGGACGGTGGCGCGGGTGCGCCACCAGCTCGATGACACTGGCCTGACGGGGCTGGCCGATGAGCTGCTGGTGGCCGCCCGGGCGCGGCGGTTGCTGGTGGTGGTGGATCAGTTCGAGGAGCTGCTCACCCAGACCCCACCCGGGCACCGAGCCCACTTCGCGCGGCTCCTGCACCCGGCGCTGTCAGGTCCGGTGCAGGTGGTCGCCACGCTTCGGCCGGAGTTCTTGGATCAGTTGCTGGTTGACGCCGACCTAGCGGCGTTGCTGACCCACCCCTCCGTGTTGCGGCCGCTGCACCGCGAGGCGCTGCGGGCGGTGATCGAAGGCCCGGCGCGGCTGGCCGGGATCGGGGTGGACGAGGACCTGGTGGCCCGGCTGGTCGCCGACACCGACACCGGGGAGGCGCTGCCCCTGCTGGCGTTTACCCTGTCCCAGCTCGCGGAGGGGGTCGGCCGTGGCGGTCACCTGTCGGTCGCGCGGTACGAGCAGCTCGGCGGGGTGCAGGGTGCGCTGACCCGGCAGGCGGACGCGGCGTTGGCCGAGGCGAGTACGGCCAGTGGCCGGGGCCGTGCGGACATCATCGGCGGGTTGTTGCGGTTGGTCACCGTGGATGAGCAGGGTCGCCCCACCCGGTGGCGGGTCCCCCGCGATGAGTTGCCGGAGCCGATGGCCCGGGAGCTGGACGTTTTTGTCGCGCGGCGGCTGCTGACCACCGACACCCACAACGGCACTGTGGTCCGTTGGCGTGGCCCATGAGGCGTTCCTGTCCGCCTGGCCGCCACTGGCCCAGGCGATCGAGGAGAACGCCTCGGCGCTGCGGGCCCGCCGCATGGTCGAGCAAGCCGCCACCGAATGGCACGACGACGGCCGCCCACCGGCCCGGTTGTGGGAACGCGGCCAACTCGCCGCCGCCCTAGCCGACACCGGCGCCCACCTCCAGGCCGGCGACCTGGTCACCAATCGCGTCGACCTCAGCCCGACAGCGCGGGCGTTCCTCCGCGCCAGCATCCGCCGAGACCGTCTCCGGCGAGGACGCGCCGTCACCGTCTTGTCGGTGCTGCTCGTCCTCGCTGTGGTGGCGGCCGGGATCGCCGTCGTCCAGCGACGCGCCGCAGAGCAACAACGCAATGTCGCCTTGTCCCAGCAGGTCGCGGGACAGGCCCTGGAACTACGTACCAGGAACCCGGCCTTGGCCGCCCAACTCGCCCTGGCCGCTTACCGGCTTGTCCCCACATCGGAAACCCGCGGCAGTCTGCTCAGCACCGTCGCCACCCCTTACGCCACCCGGCTGACCGGCCATACCAACAACGTCAAAGGGGTGGCGGTCAGCCCCGATGGGCATACCCTGGCCACCGGAAGTGACGACAAGACGGTGCGGTTGTGGGATATCCACGATCCTCACCATCCCAGCTCGCTGGGCATCCTGACCGGCCACACCAACTACGTCTCCGCAGTGGTTTTCAGCCCCGATGGGCATACTGTGGCCACTGGCAGCGATGACACCACTGTGCGGTTGTGGGATGTCCGCGACCTCCACCATCCCAGCCTGGTGGGGACTCTCACCGGTCACACCAAGGTCGTCTCCTCAGTGGCCTTCAGCCCGGACGGCCGCACTCTGGCCAGCGGCAGCGTCGACCGGACCGCACTGCTGTGGGATGTCCACGACCCTAGACATCCCAGTGAGCTGAGCACCCTCACCGGCCACACTCTCGACGTCAACTCGGTGGCCTTCAGCCCCGACGGGTACACCCTGGCTACCGCCAGCTGGGACAGGACCGTGCGGCTGTGGGATGTCCGCGACTCCCACCATCCCAGTTCGCTGGGGACTCTCACTGGCCACAACGACGGCGTTACCTCGGTGGTGTTCAGCCCCGACGGGCGCACCCTGGCGACCGGCAGCTGGGACTGGACCGCGCGGCTGTGGGATGTCAGTGACCCGCGCCGCCCTAGCCCGCTGGGAATCCTGACCGGTCACACCAGCTCCGTTCGCTGGGTGGCTTTCAGCCCCGACGGGCATACTCTGGCCACCGCCAGCTACGACACCACCGCGCGGCTGTGGGATGTCAGTGACCCGCGCCATCCCAGCCCGCTGGGGGTTCTGGCCGGCCATACCAACACCGTCTTTTCGGCGGCCTTTAGCCCAGACGGACATACTTTGGCCACCGGCAGCTACGACACCACCGCCCGGCTGTGGGACCTTCCTGGACCCACCCTGGCTGGCCACGCCAACACAGTCTCGTCGGTGGTCTTCAGCCCTGATGGTCACACTCTGGCCACCGTCAGTTACGACAGCACCGCGCGCTTGTGGGACCTCAGTGACCTGTACCGCGTCAGCCCGCTGAGGATCCTCACCGGCCACGCCAGCGACGTCTATTCGGTGGTCTTCAGCCCGGACGGTCACACTCTGGCCACCGCCAATTGGGACAATACCGCGCGCTTGTGGGACCTCAGTGACCTGCACCGCGTCAGCCTGCTGGGGATCCTCACCGGTCACACCAAGATCGTCTCCTCGGAGGCCTTCAGTCCTGATGGGCACACCCTGGTTACTGGCAGTGAAGACAGAACCGTGCGCTTATGGGATGTGAGTGACTTGCGCCGTCCCAGTTCGCTGAGCACCCTTACCAGCCACACCAATACCGTCTACTCGGTAGCCTTCAGTCCTGACGGACGCACCCTGGCTACCGGCAGCGTCGACAGGACAGTGCGGTTGTGGGATGTCCACGATCTCCGTCAGCCTCAGCCGCTAGGGACCCTTACCGGCCACACCAACGGCGTTCGCTCGGTGGCGTTCAGCCCGGACGGGCGTAATTTAGCCACTGGTAGCAACGACAACACCGTGCGGTTGTGGGATATCCGCGACCCCCGTCAGCCCCATCCGCTAGGGACCCTGACCGGCCACAGCGGAGGCGTCAACTCGGTGGCCTTCAGCCGAGACGGGCACACCCTGGCCACCGCCAGCCTCGATACCACGGTGCGGTTGTGGGATGTCCGCGACCTCCGCCAGCCCAGCCTGTGGGGTATTCTCACTGGCCACACCAACGGCGTCTTGTCGATGGCCCTCAGCCCGGACGGGCACACCCTGGCCACCGGCAGCGCCGACAACACCGCGCGGCTGTGGGAAACCGACGTCGACAGTGCTGCCGCGCGAATCTGTCGCATCACGCCCACGATCAACCCAAGCGAGTGGGACCATTATTTCCCCGGCTTGCCGTACCGGCCCCCATGCTCGTGAACTACCCGATCGGTAAGCCGGAGCGGCGCGGGCCAAGGCGGCTTGGCTCAACGCACCACGGTGGGCTCGTTGCGAGTCCACGTTCACGCCCACGCTGTCGAGCCGCGCTAGAACCTCGCCGCTATCGGCCACGATCACTTCGTCCTGATGGGGCGGGAGTTCACCTTCGCTGCTCCGGGTAAAGCGTCGTTCCCGGTCGTGCTCCTCAGCGAGGTTCTTGAGCCGATCCGTCGAGCAGCTGAGTTACCGCCACCGTCAGCAGACCGCCACGTGCCCCAGCAGTGGCATCATCCGCGCGCGATGTAGAGGTCCCGGAGCAGGTTGGTCTCGAGCTCCATGTCCGCGATCCTGGCCTTGACCACGTCGCCGATGCTGACCAGGCCGACCAGCTTGCCTTGATCCACCACTGGCAGGTGCCGGTAACGGGAAGCCGTCATCTGATGCATCAGCCGCGTGATGCTGTCCTCCGGGGAGCAGACCGGAACGTTGCGCGACATCACCTTGGCGACCTGCATGGTCAGCAGTTTCGCGCCGTACTTGCCGAGACCGCGGATGATGTCGCGCTCGGTGAGCGTGCCCATGATCGGTCGCGGCTCGGCTTCGTCGTGGACGACCAGTGCCCCGATCTGAGGAGGGCCGTTCAGTCGCCCTATCGCCTCAGCGATGCTGGCGTCGGCCTCGATGGTCTCGACCGATCGGCCCTTCGACTTCAGGATCTCCTCGACCTTCATCAGTCCCCTCCCGATGGCTCAGGTTCTTCCATCGTGCCGCGCAATGTGGGCTCGCACCATGATTTTTACGCAAGTCATTCATGTGATGCCGACCTCAGCCAGGGGCAGTGTCAGTCGCACTCCGCATTCAACAAGTTCACACAATCATGGTCAATGATGACGTACTTACCAGGCGGCGCTAGTCCTGACTTATGGTTGGCGTTTGGGTCGGTGGACAGCGCACTTCCGGCCATTCACCCCGGGCCAGTCTTAGCGGCTCAGTCAGCCGGCTGGTCGAGGTGCTGTCGCTAGCTCACGGTGTCGGCCTTCGCGGCGGTGTCGGACCCCACCGCCAGGCTGGCCTCGGCGTCCCGGACGCGGTTCTGCAGCGACCGGTACTCGTGGTTAGCGGTCAGCCTCGTCTTCACCTTGAGATCGAACACGTCTGGGGTTCGCCACGGCGATACCCACTTGCGGTCAACCTCGGCGGCGGCCTCTTGCTTGATCACGGCCATCCGCGCGCGCATGTCCGCCAACTCCTGCCGCTCGGCGGTCACGTCGACCTGAACCTCCGCGCCATCCTGGTTCACGTTGCGGTCCGCCTTCCACCATCGAGCTAATCAAGCTCGTCGCGTGCGCCGCTGCCGGCTACCCCCACCCTAGACCGAAAACCTGCGGGGTCCATGCCGATGTGATGAGCCGTTGAGGTCCCCCACCCAACACGATTTCCCATCGTGCGCCATAGGCCACTAGGCGAATCCTCCGCTGGCGAGGTTACCGCCAGTGCCGCCACCAGCCAAAGCGGCAGGTGGCGGCCAGTTGTTGGTGGGCTTGAGCGGGTTTGCGCGACGCTGGTCACCGAGAGGGTGCCGTGCTCTGGCGGGGGAGTAGCTCCTAGACTGGGCGGTGGACCCCGCGCGGCGTCCATCTTGCGAACTCCCCCAGGGTCGGAAGGCAGCAAGGGTCAGCAGGCTCTGGCGGGTGCGCGGGGTCCCCTTGTGTGAGGGCGTCGAGGAGGGAACCCGATGCGGCCTCAGGCTCCAGCCCGTGGACGCCTCGCCAGTAC
>JBOHFY010000200.1:0-6776 GCA_050699895.1 Pseudonocardiaceae bacterium | reverse complement strand
GTCCCCGCCCGAGCAGAACGCCCAGCCACCGTCGCGCGGCGAGGGCCCGTTGCCGGTCAGCAACACGCATCCCACGTCCGGGGTCATCCGGGCGTGATCAAGTGCCTGGTACAGCTCGTCCACAGTGGAGGGGCGGAACGCGTTGCGGACCTCAGGCCGGTTGAAGGCGATCCGGACCGTGCCGTGCGCGACCGCGCGGTGGTAGGTGATGTCGGCGAAGTCGAAGCCCTCGACACGGCGCCAGGCGGCGGGATCAAACAGCTCGGAGATCATGGGGCACGCTAGCGCGTGCCCGTGAGTGGCATTCAGTGCTGGAACCCTGTTTCCCACTCACGGGCGGTGAGCTGCGAGTATCTTTCGGCCGCGCCGCGCCTCTATCGTGGGATAGGCAATGACCGGTGGAGGGTGCGGCCGCGATGGGTGCTGGGCAGCCGTTGGAGCGCGAGGGGGTTCTGGCCGCTATCGCAGGTCTGGTGGATGGGGCGCGGGCCGGGCGCGGTGGGGCGTTGTTCATAGTGGGGGAGGCGGGTCTGGGCAAGACGACCTGCCTTGCCCAAGCCACGGTGTTGGCCACTCCGGCGGTGCGGGTTGGATTGGGTCGGGGCGATGTGATGGAAGCCTCGCTGCCCTTTGGTGTGTTCACGGCGGCGCTGGGTGCTGCGGGGTACCACGATCTCTTCACGGCCCCAGCGGGAGCGGGGTTTGGTGATGTGCGGGCGGCCCGTTTCTACGGGGTGCTGGGCTGGTTGGAGCGTGCCACCAGCCCGGTGTTGTTGGCTCTCGATGACCTGCACTGGGCTGATCCGGACTCGCTGGCCCTGCTGTCGTTTCTGTGCCGCCGACTGGCCGGGCTGCCGGTGGCGGTCCTCGGCACCCTGCGACCGTGGCCGCTGGCAGCGCACGAGCTGGCCAGTGCGCTGGTCTATGACGGGCATGCCAGCATGCAACGGCTGGCGCCGCTGAGCGAGGAGGCTGCGGCGACGTTGCTCGGCGCCCGACTGGGTGGCCCAGTGTCGCAAGCGCAGTCGCGTGCGATGGCCGCGCTGTGTGCGGGTAACCCGCTGCTGTTGGAGCAGGTTGCGGCAGCCATCAGCCGGCAAGGCCAGGCCGACGCCCTGATCGGAATCGGCGCCGAGGAGATCGTGCTCACCCGTTTCGCGGGCCTGCCGGCGGCGGCGCTGCGGGTGGCTCAGGCGGCCAGCGTCCTGGGGATCCGGTTTCGCCCGGCACTGGCCACGAGGGTGGCCGGCTTGGACGAGCCGCAGGCCGGGGCGGCCCTGGAAGCATTGTGCGGTAGCGGGTTGGTGCGCGCGGAGACGGCCACGACGGCTGAGTTCGTGCATCCCTTGTTGTGCCAGAGCCTCTATCACGACATGGCGGCCCCGGTCCGGGCTCGGCTGCACACCCGGGCCTTCGCGGTGTTGTGTGGGCACGGGTTGGAGGCTGAGGCCGTCGAGCACGCGATCCGGGCTGACTTGGTCGGCGACCAGGCCGCCATCGGAGTGCTAGAGCGGGCCGGTCGGGCCGCGTTGGCTGTCGGGGCGCTGGACACCGCGGCCAAACACCTCCACGCCGCCGTCCGGCTGGCCGGGGACCGGGCCAATCCCGCCACGCTTCTTGCCTTGGGTGAAGCGCTGGTCGTCGGCGGCCGGCCGGCTGAGGCGATCGACGTGTATGAGCGGTTGTGCACCTATGCCGAGCTGGATCCGGTCGACCGAGTCCAGACGCTGCGAATGCTGAGTCGCGCTCTGTTCGTCACCGCCGCGCATGACGAAGCTATCCGGCGGTTCCGTGAGGCCGCCGCCGTGGCCGAGTCCTGCGGCGAGACCACTCTTGCCGAAGTGCTCCTCGGCGACGTGGTCCCCTTCTTGTTCACTCTCGGTCCGGCCCACTCGCTACCGGTTGCGGCAAGGGCCTATGAACTGACGAGGAGCGCCGCCGGGCCACTACGCCGCCAGGCCACCGCGGCCTGGGGGCTGGTCGCGGTGCTGGCCGGGGATCCGGCGGGCCTGGCGGCCTGTGACGCCGCGGTCGGGGAGCTGATCACGGAATCGGCCGAGCCGCCCGAGGTGCGTTGGGGTCACGGGCCGTTGGGCGCCTTCGCTCTCGCCGCGCTGTTCGTCGAGCGCTTCGCCGATGCCGAACATGCCCTGGACGTCGTCTTGGCCACGGCCGACCGGATCGGTGCCGCCGAGGCGAAGGCCACGCATCTGATCATCAAGGCCGTCCTTGCCGCGCGGCAGGGCCGGCTGGCCGACGCTCTGGCCGGGGTGGATCAAGCGAGTCCCTTGGCCGAGCTGATGCCTTACCGCAAAGGATCCGCCGGGTTCGTCAAGGCGGAGGTCCTGCTGTTAATGGGCCGGCTAGCCGAGTGCGCGGAATGGTGCCAGCGCACCGAGGTGATCGCGGCCGCGCAGCGACAGTCCTATGTGTTGTTACGGCTGTGGCATGTCCGCGCGCAGCTGCTCCACCACGCTGGGGACCACGCCGGCGCCTGCGCGCTGTATGCGCGGATTGAGCAGCTGACCACCCGGATCGGGATAGCTGAACCATGCGCGGTGCCCTGGGCGCGCCATGCCCTGCTCGCTTACCTTGCTGACGACCGACTCGACGATGCCTACCGGGTGATCGACTGGCTAGAGCGAGGTGCCGCGCGGTTGCCCTGTCGGTGGCCACGGATCGCCGCCGCCACTGGCCGAGCGGCACTGGCCGAGGCCGGCGGCGATCTTGAGGCCGCAGACAGGCATTACCAGGCTGCGGTGGTCTTGCACGAGCACGTCGAGCTGCCGGTGGAATATATCGAGACCCTGCTGTGCTGCGGCACTTTCCTGCGTCGGCGCGGGCAACCGGTCCGGGCGCGGCCCCACTTGGCTAAAGCGCTGACGATCGCCGAGAAGTGTGCGGCGACCTGGCTGGCTGATCAGGCCCGTGACGAGCTCGCCGTCGCCGGCGGGCGTCGTCGCCGCGCTCGGGAGGACCTCACCAGGCTGACCGCCCAGGAGCAACGGGTGGCCCGGCTTACCGCCGCCGGCCACTCCAACAAAGCCATCGCTGGGCGGCTATTCCTGTCGACCAAAACTATCGAATATCATCTCACGCAGGTCTACGTAAAACTCGGCATCACGTCCCGCCGCCAGCTGATGACCGGCCACTACGACATCTAACTGGCGTGGTCACCCACTCTGGGAGTCGAGGCGAGGTCGGGTCAGATCTGCTGCCTAAAGACTAGGGTTATCCCGGAAGTAACGGCGACCGGGAACGCCCTAGCGTAGCGTCACTGCGCCGAATCCAGAGGTGACCAAGTACAGCGCCCCCGGTCCGCCACGTGCGGCGCGTCCCGAAATACGTCCAATGTCGAGGTGACATGGCTGTCGATGGTGAGAGCGAGTCCCCGAGTATGGGCACTTTCATGTTGCGCTTGCGATTAGGCGGCGCCGAGCCACCCACCGGCACGATCAGTGCGCCCGGAGGGACGGTCGCGCAGTCGTTCTATGGCTGGATTGATCTGATGAGCGCGATCAACAGGCTGCGCAGAGGGGAGGGCCTCGAACCGGACGAACGTGCGCCAACAGAGTTGCCATCCCATAACCCGCGCATTGACAACCGCCATGATGTCGAAGACGATTTCGATCTTTGAGAGGACTCGAGGCGCGACGTCTGGGATGCCCTAGCGGGTGCCTGGCGTGGTCGCGGTCCCGGAGGTGTCGTCGTGGACCACGGCCCGGGCGATGTCGGCGTGTAGGTGGATGCGTTGGTTGCGGCCAAGGCGCCAGATCTGAGGGGGGGTGATTCCGAAGCGGCGCAATGCCGCGGGAAGGTGTTCGGCGTCCCGGACTGTGGATCAATGTGGGGCAGTCCAAGCATGCGCATCCAACTCATCAACGGGGAGGATGGCGCTGATCAGAGGTTTGCGGCTCCCAGCGGTGCCCACGGCTGACTCTGCCCACCCCGACCTGGACGATCACGATCAAGCCACCCAGGGAAACAAACGCCCAGATTTCGTAAGTTGTTAGGGGAATCCCGGAGGTAGTTCTCCCTAACCTCCCTTACCGTGAAGTGGTGAGCAGTAGTCCACCATCGGTAACCGACGAGCTGAACACGAGTGCACGTAGGTGCCCACGGCGCTGCGACAAGAACAAGATCAGCTGTGTCGTCGCTGATGCAGATCTACATCAAGGAGACCCCGATGTCCACAATGTCATCATCAGTGTGGGACGTGAAGACCTACTTGGTCGCTCCCAACGTTTCAGAGCACCACGACGTCATCTATAAATGTGTAAATCGCCACGCTAATCTCATCGGCGATCTACCCTTCGAAATTCTTCTCATGAAACCATTGAGAGAGTTAGTGTCGGAATTTCTTGAGCGCATGGATGATGCATCGAACCAAGGGTTGTATTCTGACGTCAGCAACGTGACCTCTCTTGCCTTATCTGTGATGTCAACACTCGGCGATTACACCTTGTTGGATCTCGCTAGAAAGCCCCCGAGTGACTTTCCGCAGCACGCCCTTCGGTTACTGTCTAAACTTCGAGCCGCAGGTATTGAGATCCCGATTCCTACCGGCGACGAAAAACTCCGTTCCCGTCGCGCGAGCAATTTAGAGAAGCTCCTGTCCGTGGCTCCTAACGCCACCTATAAGTCGCTGTTCATGTCGGAGCATCAAGATGCGTCGACGGATGTTCGTGCCACTCTGCGGCAGGCGCGGATTAACAGTATCTTCGGCGACGCCTCGAAACCTGTTCCGCCGCCACCGCCCCCCGCCCAGCCCACTCTCGCGAATTGCGTTATCCGGTTTCACACAAACAATGAAGACAAAGATAGTGACACTCACGTCACTGTAACCGTACGAGACGACAACAATGTGACTGCGGCGTTTATCTCGAACGACTTCGGTCATTTTGATGACAATAGCGACAGTGGTCCGTTCGGCTTGGAGATACGGAATCCAAGCTCAATCGACAGCCTGCAGCGAGGGACGCTGACTATTCATATAGATCCCAATGGTCACGATACCTGGAGATTTAATCTGAGCTTGCTTAGCCTGTTGTTCTCAGATGGCCGTCAGCTTTCAGGGTCAGCCGATGGCCTGGAACTAACCCAAGACCGACGGGAACAGACTTTCGGACTGTCCGGAATACTCAGGTGAGCTTGGGCTATAGAAAGTGGCGTGGGTCTATGGAAGTCGACGCGTTAGCCGCCGGCGGACTCGTTAACTGGCCGGTGGCTGATTTTGGAGTACGTGAATGACGGAGATCTCGCGAACGAGTTTATCGTTTATATCATCGATCGGATCTGAAAGGTAGGCAATGGTGATGTTTGTGCCCGCAAGTATGCGAAGAGCGCCACGCGCTCGCATGATCCGAAGGCTGGTCGCGGTGATGATCGCGGTCGCGATGACTGGGTTTCTCGTCGTCTGCGTCCCCGGCGTCGCTGCCGCAGCGGATGTTAAGGCTAGCTGTACGTTGACGCCCACCTCAGGAACGGAGAGCCACACGGTCGCGGGTCGGGAATATTTTCTGAACGTGCCGGCTGGCCTGTCCGGACCGTCGGTGCCGCTGCTGATCGCCTTGCACGGCGCGGCCCAGCCACCCCTCTTGCACGAGACGGACACTGGTTTGTCAAACGTCGCTAAGACCAGGCATTTCATTGTCGCCTACCCGTCGACCCGCCAATCGACGTGGGACTTCGCTCAGGGTTCCGAGGACGTCGTCTACCTTCGCGCCGTCGTCCGGGACATTTCCAGCGTCTATTGTGTCGACCCGCGCCGGGTCCACGCGGAGGGCCACTCCAGCGGCGCCCTCATGGCAGCCCGGCTTGCGTGCGACGCATCCACCGTGTTCGCCTCGGTCGCCGTCTATGCTGGTGCGGACCCTTCGCTGACCGGCAGCCCGTGCGGAGATCCGCGCGGTCCCAACGCGGATCCGCTCCGCCCGATCTCGGTGGGCATCTTCCACGGCAACACCGACCCTATCAGCCTTCTCCCGTTCGCTGTCCAGCATCGCGATAATTGGCTGCGCCGAAACGGCTGCCCGGCCACCCCGGTAACGGAACCGAACGTCGTGGTGGAAGCGTCAGCATACAGACCATGCAAGGCGGGCGTCGAGGTGGTGTGGCGCGTCTACCGAGCTGGGCACCTGTTGCCTCAGGGTGCCGACAAGATCGATCTGATCAGCCGCATGTGGGACTTCTTCCTGCGTAATCCACTCCGGTAGGTGCGGCGAAGTGACTCGCCGATAGCATGCCCTGCCACCGGATGTGTGTCCGGTGGCAGGGCATGCTGCGCACTCGTGAACCCCTCCACCGCATTGGCCACCGTTCTGGTCGACGAGCTGGTGCGCTGCGGCGTGCGGCATGCCGTGCTCTGCCCCGGGTCCCGCAACGCGCCGCTGTCCTTCGCTGTGCACGCGGCCGAGCGGACCGGCCGGTTGATCCTGCACGTCCGGATCGACGAGCGCTCGGCGGCGTTTCTGGCGCTGGGCCTGGCGCTGCGTTCGGGTCTGCCGGTGCCGGTGGTGTGCACCTCAGGCACTGCGGCGGCGAATCTGCACCCGGCGGTGCTGGAGGCCCACCACGCCGGGATCCCGCTGCTGGCGGTCACCGCCGACCGCCCGCTCGAGCTGGTTGGCACCGGGGCCAGCCAGACGGTGGCCCAAACCGGGCTGTTCGGCGCCGCGGTGCGCGCGGCCCCGTCCCTGGCCGCCGCCCTGGACGCACTCACAGACCCCGGGCGGCAGGCGCATTGGCGCTGCGCCGTGGACCGCGCGGTCGCGGCC
>JBOHFY010000199.1:0-6680 GCA_050699895.1 Pseudonocardiaceae bacterium | reverse complement strand
AGCGCGATGTCACCGATGTCCCACAGCTCGGTCCACGCTGACTCGTGCTCGGCCAACGCCGCAGCGAAATCCGGGCAGCGCGCGACGTGTTTTCCCGCGGCGACCAGAGTCTCGGTGATCGCGTTGGTGTGTCCTGAAGGGAGCTAGGTTGTTCTGATGCGGAAGACAGAATGATCAACAGCAACCATGCTGTTGCGGAGATGAAGGTCGGTCCTTCGGCATCGTCATGCAGGTGCTGGTGTCAAACCGCCACGAGCTGCTGTGGTGAATGAGCCATGGTGGTGAACGTCCGTGGAAAAGGTGTGCCACGAACACGGGAGGCTGCTTGAGGTAGCGGAGTGGTCGATCGTGGTGCTGCACGGGAGATGAAGGATGTTGGCCCTTCGGAGTCGCCCTGCGGGGGTGATTTCAAACCGCCCACTGCTGCATTGGCTGAAGACCGTTGTGGTGTTATGAACATGAGCGTCGGAGGTGAGTCATCGAAGGTGGTGGTCTTGCTGATGGCGGTGCTGTACGATGAGATGGAGACTGTCTGGCCCTCCGGTGCCGCTCTGCGGGGAGTGGCATCAAACCGCCCCGAGGTGCGTTAGCTGAAGACTGTCGTGCTGAGCGTCGTGGGAAAAGGCGTGACGTGATCGCGTCAGGTATGGACCGGAAAGATGAGCGATGGGCGCGAGTCCTCTGCCGTTTGAGGTGTCGAAAACAGTTTAGGAGACATCAGAACCGAGGTCTACGCCACGATCTCGGGATGAGCCTGGTGGGTGCCCGTTTATTGACCAGGTGGTGTCCGGCATATAGGCAGCATGAGTCCGGTCCGGGCTCTCGTATGGAACATGTGAACGCGTGTCCCGATACCGCTGTTGGGTGACCGAGAGCGAGAGGGAGGACTCCAAGCGGCAGCAACCGCGAGGAGCAGAGTACCGATGCGGGACACGTGGGCGGACTCTCCTGAGTAGCTGTGAAGCTCTCGCGTATCGCAGTGGGGGTGGAGCCAAGGGGAGGGGTTGTCCGGGACTCAAAGATGTGATCAACCGAAAGGAAGGAATCGCATGGTTGAGCCAAAGTTGCGGGGTAAGTCGCACGACATTCCCAAGCGGCTGATATGGGATGCGTGGCTGAGAGTGAAGAAGAACGGAGGAGCGGCCGGGGCCGACGGCGTCACGATTGAGCAGTTCGAGGTGAAGTCGAAAGATAACCTCCTTGGGCCGAGGAACCGGGCGATCGTGACGCCGGTGCCGCCTCGCGAGGGGCCTGCTCGCCGATGCTCCCCGGCGTGGCCGGCGCCCTGCACCAGGCGTCGGCCCGATCACCCCCGGCCAGCGCCTGGCCGCGAATTCCCGGCGTATTTACGTGATCGTGAAACGACCATGGGCCGTCAACCGGGAGTCACTCGCCGAGGGAACCGGCAGACATTGGTCAGTCGATGTCCGTGGTTCATCGGCTCGTCACTGGCCACGAGGCCGCCGCCGAGCGGCGCCTTGGCGACTATCGCCACCCGCCGTCAGACGATCCGGCGTGCCCCGACGAAGCCGCTGAGATACATGGGCCGGACGTGGACTGGCGCGCCAGGTTGGGAAGCTTCCGCGATCTTGCCGTTCCCGACGTACATGACGACATGATCCACTGGCCGGTAGAAGAAGAGCAGGTCTCCCGGCTGCAGCTGGCTGAGGCTGACGGGGTTGCCGGCCGTGGACTGCGCTGCGGCGGTGCGGGGCAGCGCGATGCCGACCTGTTTGTAGGTCCACTGGATGAGCCCGCTGCAGTCGAAGCCACCTGGTGCACTGCCACCATAGACGTACGGCGTGCCCTGCTGGGCTAGTGCCGCAGTGACGGCGCGGGCCGCTACGCCGCGCTCGACCGTGAAGGCCGCGGGTACGGCTGCCGGGGCGTCAGCAGGCATGGCTACCTTGGCGGGTGGTGTCACAGCGGGCACCATTGCCGCGTTACCGGCGGGGAGCTTCAGATGTTGGCCGATGACGATGACATCCGGGTTGGTGATCGTGTCCCGGTTGCTGTCGTAGATCTGCTGCCAGCCACCAGGAGTGGCTTGCGCAGCGGCGATCTGTGCCAAGGTGTCGCCGCTTGCCACGACATAGTCCGAGATGGGGCCAGTCGGGGCTGACGGGGCAGCGGGCGTGACCGGTGCGGCATGCTTCGGTGCCGGTGGGGCAGCGTGTTTTGCTGGGGCGGCGGGAGCGTTGTCGCTGGCGTGACGTCCGCAGACTGGCCAGGCACCGATGCCTTGCGTCGCCAGAACGCGCTGCGCCACGGTGATCTGCTGTTCCCGGGTGGTACTGGCGGGGTTGCCCACACCACCGTTGGCGCGCCAGGTGCTGAGCGTGTACTGAAGTCCGCCATAGAAGCCGTTTCCGGTGTTCGCGGCCCAGTTTCCGTTGGACTCACACGCCGCAACCGCGTCCCAGTTGACGTCTGGCGCGGCGGATGCGGTGCCAGCGAGGAGGCCGCCGGCCGCCAGCGTGGCGCCGGTAACGGTGACTGCGCTGCGTCGGCGGCGCGGGATGACGCGACGGTGTTTGCCGGACATCAGGGGCCTGCCATTCCTGGCCACGTCCCCCAGACGCGCCGGTTTGCTCGGGGGTCACGCTCTTTTCACGGGTATCACCTCACGCATCAGGCCCGGAAGCTCCACAAAAAGCTGTGATCTGCGCTCAACGGCGGGTAGGTGCCGGCCAGCGGCACGCTGGAACAACCGAAGGCGCGACCACCGGGGACCCGTCGCCCTGCGCAGCACGTGCGCTCAGCTGACCGCCATACCGGTGGCTATCGCGCTGCGCAGGGCGAATCCGACCTGGGGGCCGGTGACGTCGGAGTGTGAGTGGATGGAGCGGTCGGCGAGGAGGTTGTGCACTGTGCCGGGCTGGAAGGAGACCGCATTCTTCTCGTCCAGGGATACCACCACCCCGTCCTGATCGATCCGCAGTTCCACGTAGGGGATGCCGGACAGGTCCCCGTAGCGGTGCGGCATGTCGCGGTGGGTGGACCCGACGGTGATCACTAACGCCGCGTTGCGCCGAAGGAGTGATGGGTCTGGGTTTGTGCCCGGAAACCTGTATCCTTCCACAGTTCCACTACCCTGAGGAGGTACCTGGTGACGCACGATGACCGCGCGGCGTCGTAGGAAGTCGGGCTCTGGGCCCGCTGCCACTGCTCTGATCGCCTGGGTCGCCGGTGCGCAGGCGAGTGTTGGTGAATTCGCCAGCGCACCGGTCTCCGTGATCGACACCGGGTCTTGCGGCCGGGTTCCCAGCGGCCGTGCGGTCCTCCTCGGCCGGGCCTGCGGCCTTGCGGCGGGAACTCTGCTGGCCTGTGGGTCTGTGCTGGCCGGTGCCATGCACGTCGGTGACGGCTCACTCGCTGGAGAGAGTGCACCCCTGCTCAACCCCACCTCGACCGTCCCGGGCGCCGCCGTCGATACTCCCGGTGAATACCGTGGAAACGTGCGTGATGGGCGCACATCCGCCGCTCCGGATATGGTCAGCGCCCAGGTGGTCGCTGACCCAAGCCCGGCACCTCAGCCCCGGCTTGGGCCGGTGCGCCGGAACACCCCGGTGTCCTTGGACATACCCGCTGCACCCGGCGGGAACCCAGGTACCGCGCACGAACCTCGGGACTCACTACCACCGTCGGCTGACCGCACTCCGATCGACCCGATCGTGCCGGTCAGCCCGGTGCTGGGTCCCGCCGCGAAGAGGATAGGTCGGGTCGCTCCAGTGGGTGGTGTGCTGGCACCCACCAATCCGCGTAAGGAGCGGGCGAGAAGCCCACGTGATGAGCGGGTAAGCCGCTACCCGGCGATGACGATGCTCACCTCGTTGCTGCCGGTAGGCTGATCTGATCTCCACAGCTCACGGGCTGGGGTTGGGTGGTGAGCTGGGCACCGGTCAGGCTCAGCGCCTCGCCAACATGATTACCGCCTGGTCGTATATGCCCTGGGCCTCGGCGGGGAGCTCGTCGCGCAGGACCAGGCTCTCGAGCACGGCGAACAGATCGGCGATGACGTCCCGCTCGCTCGTGTTCAGCTGATCAGAACGGATCTTCGTCTGGGCGAGTGTGGGCGCGGCGGGTTTCGCCGAGGCGGCGTGGTGCAGGCTGACGTCGGGTATGTACCACATCGGATGCCTTTGGACTCTCGTGCCGCGAGCATCGCGCTGGCGGCGGGTGGTGCGGGCCACTGCACGCCTGCGGACGGTGTGCCCTCGACAAGTGCCATCTAAGCCGATGAGAAAATCGTTCGAGCGCACCAGTGGTAGTGATCACTGTGGGGATCGTCACAGTGTTGGTCGTCACGGGGCACGCCGCATCCCTCCATAGCCTCGGATAGCCCATCGATAGTATTGACAACCGAATCGCCACCGCTGTATCACCGAGGAGTTCTTGTGGTCGCGTCGTACCCACCAGCCCAGCTCGTCCCGCGGGTGATGGTGCGGGCCGGGATCACCCCTGGGCAGGCCGAGCTACTCCGCCGCCTCGGCGGCGTTGTGACCGTGGCGGCGGTATGACCGTCGAGGCTCAGGACGGGGTCGGCGCGCCGGACGCGCTGCAGCGACTGTGGACGCCCCACCGGATGGCCTACATCAAGGGCAAAGGCAAGTCGGGGACTGAGGCCGGCGGAGAGCGGTGCCCGTTCTGCCGAATCATCACGATGGACGATGCAGCGGGTCTGGTGATCGCCCGTGGCAGTGCCGTTTACGCGGTGCTCAACCTCTATCCTTACAACCCCGGTCACCTGATGGTGGTGCCCTACCGGCATGTTGCTGATTACTCTGACCTGACGACCCAGGAGACCACCGAACTGGCCACCTTCACCCAGCGGGCCATGCTCGCCAGTCGTCGCGCAGCCGCCCCGCACGGCTTCAACATCGGGATCAATCAGGGCTCTGTCGCCGGTGCCGGCATCGCCGCGCATCTGCACCAGCACGTGGTGCCCCGGTGGGGCGGGGACGCGAACTTCATGCCTGTCGTCGGCGGAACCAAGGTACTGCCGCAGCTGCTATCCGAGACTCACACGCTGCTGGTGGACGCGTGGAAAGAGCTGTCCTGAACGCCGCCCTGAACGCTCCCCTCAGCGCCCCCGTCGCTGAGGATCCCCACCCTGTTCCCCGATAGCCGTCCTCGCGCGATGCTCAACATCTTCGCCCGCGCGTCGATCTCCCGGGTCGTGGATCCGGTGGGTGAGTGGCTGTTCCGCGCCGGTATCGGGCCCGACGCCGTCACGGTGGCCGGTGCGATCGGGACGGTGGCTTCGGCCCTGTGGTTCTTCCCTCGCGGCCAGCTGGTGGCCGGCGCCGTCGCGGTGACGGTCTTCGTGGTGTTCGACCTGCTCGACGGGTCGGTCGCCAGGGCCCGGGGATCCGGCACCGCGTGGGGAACCGTGCTGGACGCCACCTGCGATCGGATCGCTGACGGTGCGTTGTTCGCTGGGCTGACCTGGTGGTGCTTCGTGGTCGCGGGGGACCGGCCGCTGGCCGTGGCGGCGCTGTTCTGCCTGGTGAGTGCCCAAGTCATCTCCTACATCAAGGCCCGCGCGGAAGCCAGTGGCTTGTCCGCGGACGGCGGGATGGTCGAGCGCGCCGAGCGCTACATCATCACGCTGGTGGGAGCCTGCTTGACTGGCCTCGGCGTGCCTTTCGCGATTGATGTCGCGTTGTGGTTACTTGCCGGGTTACAACTGGTGACCGTGACCCAGCGGATGCGCGCCGTGCGGCGCAGTACCGGGGATCGTGAGGCGAGGTGAGCAGGCTCGCTGACCTCGGGTACGCGGCCGGATGGCGGCTGCTCCGCTGTGCGCCCGGGGAATTGGCCACGCGGGCGTTCCACGTCGGCGCCGACCTGGCCGCGCGTCGGAACGGCCCCGGCGCTCGCCAGCTGCGCAAAAACCTCGCCCGGGTGATGCCCAACGCCGCCCCGGCGGAGCTCGACGCGCTGGTCCGCGACGGGCTGCGCTCCTACGCCCGGTACTGGCGAGAGGTCTTTACGCTGCCGTGGGCTGACCACGCAGCGTTGGTGGGTCGGCTGGACGGCGCGGTGGAGGGGGTCGAGCACCTGAATGGCGCACTGGCCGCTGGTCGCGGGGTGGTGGTGGTGCTGCCGCACAGTGGTAACTGGGACATGGCTGGGTTGTGGTTCGTCGGGCATCACGGAGCGTTCAGCACCGTTGTCGAACGCTTGGCGCCCGAAGCGCTGTTCCAGCGGTTCGTCGCCTATCGCGGCGCGCTGGGCTTCGACATCGTCCCGCTGACCGGGGCCGGCAGCCCGACCCCGCGACTGCTCCGCCGGCTGCGCGGCGGCGGTGTGGTGTGCCTGCTCGCCGACCGGGATCTCACCGGGGCTGGGATGGCAGTGGAGTTCTTCGGCGGCACCGCGCGGATGCCGCTGGGGCCCGCTCGGCTGGCCGCGGCTACTGGCGCCACGTTGCTGGTGGTGGGCTGCTGGTTCACCCCGAGTGGTTGGGGCATTCGCTTTCACCCGCCGGTGCCGGTGCCGGACCGGTCGGCGGTGACGGCGGCCACCCAGGCGGTGGCGGACCGCTTCGCCCTCGACATCGCCGCGCACCCGGGGGACTGGCACATGCTGGCGCCGTTGTGGATTGAGGATCTGCCCCCCACCGCGCCGCGTTCGGCGGGATAGTGGGGTCTTTGTTGCGGATCGGGATGGTCTGC
>JBOHFY010000198.1:0-2448 GCA_050699895.1 Pseudonocardiaceae bacterium | reverse complement strand
GAACTGGACGAAGACATCCAGCTGGTCGCCGAGAACCTTCTCTACGCCGAGGACCTGGCCGACCGGTTCGTTGAGCGCGACACCCGTGAACTCGTCGAACGCGCCGCCGCGGACCGGGACTGGACCTACCGCCACGTCGTGGTCGACGAGGCCCAAGAACTGTCCGAAATGGACTGGCGGGTGCTGATGCGGCGCTGCCCTGCCCGATCCTTCACCGTGGTCGGCGACCTCGCCCAACGCCGGTCAGTGGCCGGAGCGACATCGTGGGACACGATGCTGGAGCCATACGTGCCCGGCCGCTGGGTCTACCGGTCGCTGTCGGTGAACTACCGCACCCCGGCGGAGATCATGACCGTCGCCGCCGCGCTGCTCGCCGAGTTCGCACCCGGGGTCCAGCCACCGGAGTCGGTCCGCGCGTGCGGCGTCCAGCCATGGTCCAGGCGGGTCACCGAGGACGAACTGCCCGCTGCCATCGAGGAATTCGTCCGGGACGAAGCCGGTCGCGAAGGCACCAGCGTCGTGATCGGGCCACCGGGTGTGCCGGGCGCGGTGGTGGCCTCGGAGACCAAAGGCCTGGAGTTCGACGCCGTCCTGGTCGTGGCACCGATGAGGATCCTCGCCGACGGCCCACGCGGCGCGGCCGAGCTCTACGTCGCCCTCACCCGCGCCACCCAACGCCTCGGCGTCCTGCACCAGGGCCCATTGCCGCAGGCCCTGACCGGACTCGCCGAAACCGGGACACCCGCCCAGGCCGGGCAGCAACGGTCCCCCGGGGTAGGACGAGGCTCAGCCCGTGTTGCGCATCCCGGCGGCGATCCCGTTGACGGTGCGCAGCAGGGCCCGACGCAGATCTAGGTCCGGCTCGTCCACCCCGCGGCTGCGGGCCAGCAGCGAGACCTGGAGGTGGTGCAGCGGATCCAGGTAGGAGGCCCGCACCTGCAGGGTGTGGCGCAGCAGGTGGTGGCGGGCCAGCAGGGTCGAGCCGCCGGTCAGTCGCAGCACCTCACGCTTGGTCAGGTCATACTCGCTGACGATAGGGTCGAATAACGACTGCAGACTGGGCTCGACGAGGACCGAGACGTAGGACTCCGCGATCCGCAGGTCGGTCTTCGCCAGCGTCATCTCGACGTTTCCGAGCAGGTTGGTGACGAACGCCCAGTCCCACATCTCCTCGAGCACCGGGCCGAGCCCCGCGTCACGGGCGGCCCGCAGGCCGCTGCCCAGGCCGTACCAGCCGGGCACGACCATCCTGGTCTGGGTCCACCCGAACACCCACGGGATCGCCCGCAGCCCGTCCAGCGTGGTCTTCCCGCCGCCCGGTCGCCGTGCCGGCCGGGACCCGACATTGAGCCAGCCCAGCTCGTCGACCGGGGTGGCGGCGGAGAAGAACTCGCTGAGCCCGGGAAGGCCGACGAAGTCGCGATAGGCCGCGTGGGCGGCCCCGCTCACCACGTCCATCGCCTCGTCCCACCGGGCCAGCACCTCCGGCGGTACCCGCGAGGTCTGGTGCAGCAGGGTGCTCTCCAACACCGCGGCAAGGAGGATCTCCAGGTGGTCGTGGGCCAGCGCGCTCAGCGAGTATCTGTCGGAGATGACCTCGCCCTGCTCGGTCACTTTCAACGTCGCGTCGACCGTGCCGTACGGCGAGGCGGCCACCGCCTCCCCCGCCGGGCCGCCACCCCGGCCGACCGACCCACCGCGGCCATGGAACAGCCGCAGCCGGACCCGGTGCGCGGCGGCGGTGTCGCGCAGCTGGCGCTGTGCCCGGTGAATCTCCCAGTGCGAGGTGGTGATCCCGGCGTCCTTGTTGGAGTCGGAGTACCCGAGCATCACCTCCTGCAGGTCCCCCCGGGCTCGGACCAGCTGCCGGTAGCAGGGATCCCGCAGCATCATGTCGAGCAGCTCTCCGGCACAGCGCAGCGCGGTGGTCGTCTCGAACAGCGGCACAAGATCCACTGTGCACGTGCCCGCCGGGCCCCCCGGTGGTGCCAGTGCGACCAGACCGGCTTCCCGGGCCAGCACCGCGGCGGCCAGCACGTCGTCCACGCCGGTCGACATCGAGACGATGTAGGTGCTGGCAGCCGGCTCACCGAAGGTCCGCTGGGCGCACCGGATCGCGTCGAAGACCGCGAGCACGCCCGCCGCCGCCACCGGCAGCTCACCGGAGCGGGCGGTCAGCGGTCGCCGTCCGGCCAGCTCGCGGGACAGCAGCGCCGTCCGCTCCCCCCGGTCGAGCTCGGCGTAGGGCACCGCGAGCTCACCGAGCGGGTCGTAGAGGGCCGCGAGGGCGGCGTGGAGCGCCTCGGCGTGCTCACGCACGTCCAGGGCCGCGAGGTGCAGGCCCAGCGCTCGGGCGCTGCGCAGCGTCCTGGCCAGGGTGCCCTCGGCGATGCGTTCCCCGAGATGCCCGCGCAGCGAGGCGTCCATCACCTCCAGGTCGGCGAGGTA
>JBOHFY010000197.1:0-2180 GCA_050699895.1 Pseudonocardiaceae bacterium | reverse complement strand
GTGGAACGTGAGCTGGCGCCCGCGGCGGCGTACCACGGGGTGGGTCTGCTGCCGTGGGCGCCGCTGGCCCGCGGGGTGCTCACCGGCAAGTACCGCAACGCCACCCCGGCCGGCTCCAGGGCGGCCTCGCCGCACTACGCGCGCTACGTCGAGCACCACCGCACCGACCGGTCGAACCGGATCGTGCAGGCCGTGGTCACCGCCGCTGACGGGCTGGGCGCCTCCCCGCTGGAAGTGGCCCTGGCCTGGGTCCGGGACCGGCCAGGGGTAGTCGCCCCAGTCGTCGGCGCCCGGGACGCTACCCAGCTGGCCGGCTCACTCGCCGCCGAGGAGGTGGAGCTGGCCCCCGCGATCCGGGCCGCGCTGGATGACGTCAGCGCCATTGAGCTGGGCTATCCGGAACGCCGGCTCGGCTGATTCACCCCAGCGCTGACCCGCCCCATCGCGGTGGCCATGTCGCGGGCGGCTCGCACCGTGCCCCGGATCGAGCCGGATACCTTGGACCGCCCGCCAGCGCGCGGCCGGTACTCGACGTCGAACTCGCGCACCCGCCAGCCGGCCGCACCTGCCCGCAGCAGCAGCTCGAACGGGTAGCCGAAGCCCCGGTCGGTGACGCCCAGGTCGAGCAGCGCCTGTCGGCGTCCGACCCGGATCGGTGCGATGTCATGCACCGGCAGCCCACGCTCGCGCAGCACCGCGGCCAGCACCGTGTTGCCAGCTCGGGCGTGCCACGGCCACGCGCCGGCTTGGGGTACCCGGCGGCCGACGGCGAGGTCGGTGTCGCCGACGACCGCGGCGACCAGCTCGGGCAGCGCCTGTGGCGGCAGCGATCCGTCGGCGTCCAGCACCCCGACCAGATCGGCGGTCGCGGCGAGCAACCCGGCGTGCACCGCGGCACCATAGCCGCGCCGCGGTTCGGGCACCACGGTCGCGCCGCACGCGACCGCGACTGCGGCGGTGTCATCGGTGCTGCCGTTATCGACGACGAGAACCCGGTAGCCCGCCGGCATCGCGGCCAGCACGCCCGGTAGCGCCTCGGCTTCATCCAGACAAGGCAGCACGATGTCGACCGTGGGAGTCACTGTGGGGGGAGTCACAGTGCAGAACGCTATCGGTACCTCGGGCGCAAACAACCAGCTACCTGGGGATGACGCGGAGGTGTCAGGTCAGGAATGCTTGACTACAAGCTCGCCCCCTACCGGCAAGGAGGTCGGTGTGCTCGGTGCCCCGCGCGCGGCGTTACCCACCGCGTTGCTCGTCGCCGGGCTGCTAGCGGGATGCGCCGTCGAGGGGGGCTCCGGCGCTACGCACGCCGGCTTGCCCGCCGTGCCGGCGTCGGCCCCCGTGGGCGGGCCGGCCCCCGCGGGAACCGTCGTGCCGCTCGGTGCGCCCGCTACCGAGGTAGTGGTCGATCCCCGCACCGAGACGGTGGCCGTGGCGCTGGATGACCCGCCGCGGCTGCTGCTGAGGACGCTGGACGGTGCCGCGCCGCCACGACAGGTGCCGCTGCCTGGCCCGGCCGCGGATCTCGTGCTCGCCGCCGAGGGCGGCCCATTGCTGGTGCCAGTCACCGCGCCGGGGTCCCTGATCCGGGTCCCGCTCGATGGTGGGGCACCGAGCGGGACGGGCCTCGGTGGCTCGGCGCGCGGGGCGGTCGCGGTGGGTGGCGTGACCGTGGTCGCGCTGGGCGACCGGCTGGCCGTGCTGGTCGGCAACAGCAAGCCCGTGAGCATCCCGGGGTTCAGCGACGCCACCCGCCTGGTGCCCGCTGGAGCTCCTAACGGCAGCAAGATCTGGGTGCTCGACCGCGGGCGCAGCGCGGTGAGCGTGGTGGACGTGTCCTCCGGGGTGATCAGCCCAGCCCTGCGCGCGGGCAACGGGGCCGCCGACGCGGTGGCCGACCGGTTCGCCCGGATGCTGGTGACCGACGCCCGCGACGGCGAGCTGCTGGCCTTCGCCGACGACCCACCGGTGCTGCGGCAGCGTTTCCCCCTTCCGGGGGCGCCTTGGGCGCTGGCCTACGACGGGCGGCGGGATCTCGCGTGGGTCACGCTGACCGCTCGCGATGAGGTGGTCGGACTCGGCGTGGCGGCGGGCGAGCCGGTGATCGTGCACCGGTTCCGCACCGTGCATGAACCCAATTCGGTGGCGGTCGACCCGGTCAGCGGCCGGGTCCTGGT
>JBOHFY010000196.1:0-2462 GCA_050699895.1 Pseudonocardiaceae bacterium | reverse complement strand
GGGATGCCCGGCGAGCTTCTCGGCCAGCACAGCCGCGGTCGCGCTCTGCCGGCGCACCCGCAGCGCCAGCGTCTCCAGCCCCCGGTGCAGCAGGAACGCCTCATCCGGGGCCAGGCACCCGCCGAGGTCGATCCGGGCCTCCCGAACCGGCCCGAGGTGCTCTCGCCGGCCGACCGCCACCCCGCCAGTGGCGTCGGCGTGCCCACCGAGGAACTTGGTCGCTGAGTGCAGCACCAGGTCGGCGCCCTGCTCCAGCGGGCGGCAAATGACGGGGGTGGCGAATGTGGAGTCCACCACCAGCCTGCTGCCCGTGCCGTGCGCGAGTTCGGCGAGAGCGGGCAGGTCGGGCACCGACAGAGTGGGGTTGGCGATGGTCTCGGCGTAGATCATCCGGGTGCGCGGCGTGACCGCGGCCCGGACGGCGGCGACGTCGCTGACGTCGACCAGGACCGGGTGTATGCCCCACCGGGGTAGCCACCTGGTGAACAGCGACCAGGTGCCGCCGTAGCAGTCCACCGGGCCGATCACCTCATCACCCGCCGTGAGGTGCCCGAGCAAGGTGGCGGAGATGGCGGCCATGCCCGAGGCGAACGGCTCCGCACCGACGTCGTCCGAGCCCGGCGCCTCCAGCACGGCGACCGCCGCGGCGAACGCGGCCGAGGTGGGGTTGTCGATCCGCGAATAGGAGTACCCGGCGATCCGACCGCCGAGTACCTCCGCGTAGTCGTGCGCACTGTCGAAAACGAAGGATGAGGACCGCACCACGGGCAGCCCCAGAGGACGCGACATACCCAGAACGCTACCGATTGTTACTTCAGAGCGCGAGTATCGCCGCAACAGGGTAACTGTCAGTAGCACGATCGGTATAGGTGGCAGGCCCAATGATACTTGACGTCAGCGAGACTGACAGGATGTCCTCAAGCAAGGAGAACAGCTCTGAGCCGACGCGCTGGACCATCCACGGAGAGCGGCTGGTTCATGACACCCGGCGGGTGCGGTTGAGCATTGCGCAGGTAGAGCTACCCGACGGGGTGCATTTCGAGCAGTACGTGTTGCGGATGGGCAAGGCCGCGATGACGGTGCTGCTCGACGATGCCGGGCAGCGGGCGCTGATGATCTGGCGGCACCGGTTCATCCCGGACTGCTGGACCTGGGAGCTGCCCGGCGGGTATGTCGACCCGGACGAGGATCCGGCGGTAACAGCGGCCCGTGAGGTCGTGGAGGAGACCGGCTGGCGCCCTCGCAGCATAAGGCCGCTGACCCGGTTTCAGCCGTTGGCCGGCACCGCCGACTTCGAGAACCTGATCTTCCTGGGTGAGGGTGCCGAGGACACCGGGGCGCCCGCCGATATCAACGAGGCCGCCCGCGTCGAGTGGATCACGCTAGATTCGGTTCCGGAGCGCATCGCCAGCGGCGAGATTATCGGGGCCGGCACTCAGCTCGGGCTGCTGCACGTTCTCGCGTTCCACCGTGGCCCGGCTCACTGAAGCAACACGCCCGCAGCCCTCATCTGCTCGTCGAGCATCCGCACCGCCGACTCGGCGCGGAACGGCGTGAGGCTGCGAGACAAGTCGGCCAGGTGGGCGACGGTCCGCACCGATCGCACGTCATGGGAGACAAGCACCGCTTCCCTGCCGGTCTCGCAAGCTTCCTCGACCTTGCGCTGGTCCGCCTGGGCGGAAGCCAGGAGTGACAGCCTGAACCCCTTGGCCCGGTCGTAGCCGTCAATCATGTCCAGCGAGCGTCGCGCGAACCGTTCGGCCTCGGCGGGACGCCCGAGGTCACGCAGGCAGCGCCCAAACTTCGACGCCAGGTAGGCGTCGTCGAAGTAGCCAAGCCATTCCGGGCGGTCCCGCCCCTCGGCGACACTGAAGGCCTGTTCGGACTCGCGCAGGGCGGCCAGGCATCCGCTCGTGTCGTTCACCAGAGCGAGTCCGTGTGCTTCCATCACAGCCGACTCCGAGACCAGCGCTGGCACGCCCGCCCGCTTGCCGTTATCCTTGGCAGCTCGCGCCAGATCAATCGCCAGCCCCGGGGAACGCCAGAACGCGGCCTGATGACTCATCCCGGCTAGCATTTCCCCCGCCAGCGCGTCGTCACCGATGTCATGGCAAAGGCGCATCGCGTGCCGCAGATAGCGACGGCCGGAATGGACGTCACCCACGTCGTAGGCCACCCACCCCGCTAACTGGAAGAGTTCAGCTACCGCCGCGAACAGGTTGCGGTGTACGTCGTCGCGGTATCGGCCCGCACGCAACAAAGGGAGCGCGTCCGAGGCCAGGTAGTTGGTGACGGCCGAGCGAGCGTGACCGCCGCCGAACCGGTTGTCCAGCTTGCGGAAGGTCTGCGTCATCTCCCGGATGATCCGCACGTCGGTCATGCCTACGGCTCGGGTGCTTGACCGTGATGGAGGCTGCGCGCTGAACCAGCCGAACGCCGAGCCGCCGACCGATGCCGCACCA
>JBOHFY010000195.1:0-15102 GCA_050699895.1 Pseudonocardiaceae bacterium | reverse complement strand
GACAGCCGGATCGCATCGGCGACCACTCGCAGGTCACCGCGGATCAGGGTGAGGTCGCTGGCCTCCATGGCGGCGTCGGTTCCGGTGCCCATGGCCAGCCCCAGATCGGCCTGGGCAAGCGCGGCGGCGTCGTTGATCCCATCGCCAACCATCGCCACGACCCGACCCGCCCGCTGGAGCCGACGTACCTCCTCGACCTTTCCCTCGGGCGACACCCCCGCGATCACCGTGTCGATACCAACCGCGGCGGCTACTGATTGGGCAACGGTGGCGTTGTCGCCGGTGAGCAGCACCGGGGTCAGCCCCAGCGCGCGCAGCATGCGCACCGCCTCGGCGCTGCTCGGCTTCACCGTGTCGGCCACCGAGAGCAGGCCCCGCAGCCGGCCGTCCCAGGCGACCGCGACAACGGTCCGGCCGTGGGCCTGCGCCTGCGCCGTAGCCAGTTCGTCAGGCATCGGCACCGAGCACTGCTCAGCCAACCAAGCCGGCCGGCCCACCAGCACCACGGCACCGTGCACCTCACCCCGCACGCCCAGCCCCCGTGCCGAGCGGAAGCCGACCACCGCCGGCAGCGTCCCCAGCCGCTGGCAACCTCCGGCGGCGATCGCGGTGGCGACGGGGTGCTCGGAGGCGTTCTCCACGGCGGCGGCCCGGCGCAACACCTCGTCGGCGTCCTCGCCGACCGCGGGCAGCACGTCGACCAACGTCATCGCGCCAGTGGTGACCGTGCCGGTCTTGTCCAGCAGCACGGTGTCCACCCGCCGGGTGGACTCCAGCACCTCGGGCCCCTTGATGAGGATGCCCAGCTGCGCACCGCGACCGGTGCCGACCAGCAGCGCGGTGGGTGTGGCCAATCCGAGAGCGCACGGGCAAGCGATGATCAGCACGGCGACCGCGGCGGCGACCGCGGTACCGACGGCGACACCGATGGCCAGCCAGACGCACAGGGTGGCCACCGCGAGCGCGATCACGATCGGCACGAACACCGCCGAGACCCGGTCGGCCAGCCGCTGCACCTTGGCCTTGCCGCTCTGCGCGTCCGCCACCAGGGCCGCCATCTGCGCGAGCCGAGTGTGCGCACCGACCCGGCAGGCCCGCACCCGCAGCCAACCGGAGGCGTTCAGCGTCCCGCCGGTGACCGCCGAGCCCGGGTTGACCTCGATCGGTACCGACTCGCCGGTCAGCATGCTCTCGTCAACGGCGGAAGACCCTTCCACCACCTCTCCGTCAGTGGCGATCTTCTCCCCCGGGCGGACCACGAACTCATCGCCGATCACGAGCGCCTCAATGGGGATGCGCATCTCCCGCCCGCCTCGCAGCACCGCGACGTCCGAGGCACCGAGCTCGAATAACGCGCGCAACGCCGCGCCCGCGCGCCGTTTGGAGCGCGTCTCGAAGTAACGGCCGGCCAGCAGGAACACCGTGACACCAGCGGCAACCTCAAAGTAAACCTTGCTGTGCGCGTGGTACCCCGAGGCAACGACCTCGTGCTGGGGGAACAGGCCATTGCCGATGAACCACGCGTAGCAGCTCCACAGGAACGCGGCCGACACACCCATCGAGATCAGTGTGTCCATGGTGGCCGCGCCGTGCCGCAGGTTCCGCCAGGCGGCCCGGTGGAAAGGCCATGCCCCCCACGTCACCACGGGGACGGTCAGGAAAAGTGACAGCGACTCAAAGTTGTGCGGCACCCGCAGTCCCGGCACCATCGCCACCATCGACATCGCGATCACTTGGACGGCCAGCACGGCACTACCCACCAGTCGTTCCCGCAACACGCGGAGGTCGGCATCGTCGGTACCGGTGTCCTGAGGTAGCTGGGCGGTGTAGCCGGTGCGAGCCACAGCCGCCACCAAGTCCTCAGGCGCGACACTGTCGGCGTAGCTGACTCGCGCCTTCTCCGTGGCGTAGTTGACGCTGGCGTTGACTCCCTCGAGCCGGTTGAGCTTCTTTTCGATGCGCGCCGCACAGGACGCGCACGTCATCCCACCGATCGCCAGCTCGACCTGGTGGTTGCGCTCACCGGTGTGAAACATGTCAGCCTGAACTCTCAGCGGAGATCTCATAACCGGCCTCGTCGATCGCGGCGGCGACCGCGGCAGCGTCCAGCGGCCTGCCGCTGGTGACGGTGACTCGGCCGGCGGCCAGGTCAACCCGCACCTCGGTCACCCCCGCGATGGCGCCGACCTCCCGCGTCACCGCCGAAACACAGTGCTGGCACACCATCCCCGTGACGCTGTACTCGCTGACGGTAGCGATGTCCCCCATGTCAATGACCTCCTCAGGTTCGCTGCGGCGTCCCGCGCGGGGAGTCACGAGCGAACCAGGCGAGCGATCGCGTCGGCCGCTTCCTTGACCTTCACGCTGGCATCAGCCTGGTCGGCCGCGGCGTCCACCACGCAGGTGGTCATATGCTCTTCGAGCAAAACCAGCGCGAAGGATCGCAGTGCTTTCGTGGCGGCCGAGACTTGGGTCAGCACATCGATGCAGTACTGGTCCTGCTCCACCATGCGCTGCAGACCGCGTATCTGGCCTTCGATCCGGCGGAGCCGGTTGAGGTAGGCGTCCCGGTCCTTGGTGTAGCTCGCCACTGCGCTGTCCTCTCCCGACCCCTCAGCTCGTGAACCCTCAGGTTGTGAACCCTCGGTCATACCCCTACCAGGTACCAACATACCCCCCACTAGTATTTCCGTGCCAACCGGGTGGATCGGAGGTCACCGCGGCGACCCCGCCGACAACTAGGCCGGCACCAGCACCACCCAAATCGAACCGGGTGCGAAAGCCAACGGTGAACCATCCGGCAAGGTGAATGTGGTGATCGCGTCTGGGGCTGGGCGAGACCAGTGCCCGGTGAACGCGAGCCCGTCGCGAAGCACAACCGCGTCACCAGCGCCGACCGTCGCCGCGAACGGCGACGGTGATCCGGCGGCATCGCGGACCGAGGTATCGCGCACCGGCACTCGCTGCAACACCACGGTCGCGGCCCTGGGCCGCGGCCCAGAGGCTGAGGTGAGCGGCGCACCATCCATGGAGATCACCCACTGAGCCTCCGCTGGCACCCACTGCACCTCGATGGTGGTCGCCGGGTACCTGACCTCGGTTCCCGGTACCGGGCGACCGCCGGGCGGCGGGGGCCCGACGCGGACCCCGATATCCCGCGGTGGCAGGCCGCCTTGGCGTAGTGCCTTGGCGTCGCCATAGAGGTTGGGCGGCATCGGCCTGCGCCGGTCTCGGTAATAGTCGCCCGGCCGCGCCAGGGCCGAGACGTCAAGCACCGGCGCGCGCGACACTAGCGCGCCGACTACGGGCGCCGCGCCAGAGAACGCCAACGCGGGTCGACCGAAATTGGCCAGCAGCTGCACGTCAGACACTCGTGTGCTGCGCACCGGCCCCACCACCGACGGGACCCGGGACTGATACACCGCGAGCAGCCGGCTCAGGCCGCCCTCAACCAGCTCGACATAGACCAGGTCCGCCAGCTCGAGGCCGCTTTGCGGGCGAGCTTCCACGGCATTGTCAATCTTGACGCACAGTACGGGCTCGCCAAGGTCGGTGGGCAAGCCAGTGAACGGCGACAGCGGCGGCGGGGTAGGCGGAGGCAGGCTAGGCGGGGTCGGGCTGGGCGCAAGCGGGCTGGCCGGAATCCGCGAGACGGGCGGGGCGAGGGCCTGGAACTGAGTCGGTGGCGCGCCGCTGGAGCAGGACAACACTATGGCGGGCCACACGCACACCAGCGCAAGCGCGGCCAGCACGGTGCCCCGTCTCCTCATCACCACTCACTCCCTCGCCAGCGCATGATGCAACGTTGGGTGACACTTCATACCAGCGGTGATCGGCCCACAGGAAATCCCGGCGCACCGCTCCTCGGTAACACCAACCCATTCAGCGGTACCGTGTAGCTGACAGTGACGGAAAACCCGCTGGATGTGGCACTCCGCTTGGAGGATGACAAAGAGTCGCCCGCCGATTACGCTGAGGGAGATCGCTCAACGTCACTACCGGGGGGCCTAGTGAGTGTGAGCCATGGTTTTGAGGACACCATACCGAGGCGCGGCCGGAGAGCTGCACACCTACCACGGTGGAAGCTGCAGCGATGGAAGCTGTGGCGCGAGCGCAAAGCCGTCATCGCCTACGTCCTCGCCGTGGACATCGCGGCGGTGGCGCTGGCCGCTGGGATAATCGCGACGATACCGGTCCACTCCGGCGATCTGTTCCGCTTCGGGCTGCTGGTCGCGGGGGCGGTCGTCCATCGGGAGGCGGTTCGCCAGATCGAGAGCCTGCGCGCGCAAGCCACGAGCAACGGCCTGCTCACGGACCTCACCTCCTTGTGGATCTTCGCGGCGGCGCTGTCGGTTCCGCTACCGCTGGTCTTTGCCGTGACAGCGGTAGTCTGCCTGCACTCCTGGTACCGGGGTAGCTCCGGCCGGCTGTACCGCACGCTGTTTTCCGGCGCGACGATGGTGCTAGCGCCCACCGCCGCCGTGGCTGTCCTGCAACTCCTCCAGCCCACCGGGTACCCCATTATCCCGCACGGCCCGCCGGGGCTCGCCGCCGTGATCGGCGCCGGGACGGTGTACTGGCTGGTCAATTGCGCGTTGGTGGTCGGCGCCGTGCGGATGTCCGACCCGAGGCGGCCGGCTCGCCAGGCCCTACCCAACCCAAGTGACCAGGTCGTTGTGGCGGCCTCGCTCGGGCTGGGAGTCGCGCTCGCCGTGATGCTGACCGTCCAGCCGTGGCTGATCCCCCTTCTCATGATCACCGTGCTCGCGCTGCACCGCGCGTTACTGCTACCGCACTTCCAGCAAGCCGCGCGCACGGACAGCAAGACCGGGCTGCTCACGATGGGCTTCTGGCGCGAGGCGGCGGGCCGAGAGCTCGAGCGAGCTCGCCGGCTGGCCGACCCGCTCGGAGTGCTGATGCTAGACCTGGATCATTTCAAGTCGTTCAACGACCGGATGGGGCATCTCGTCGGCGATCAGGTACTGCGCGCCGTCGCCGACGAGCTCCGCTCCCAAACCCGGCCCTACGACCTGGTCGGGCGGTTCGGTGGCGAGGAGTTCGTGATTCTGCTGCCCGGCGTGGGAACCGGCCAAGTCGAGCACATCGCCGACCGGATCCGCGAGCGCATCAGCCAACTGCGCGTCCTGGTCGACGGTCCACACGATCGGCCAGTCACCGTGGACGGCATCTCGGTGTCGATCGGCGCGGCGGTCAGACCCGACACTGGCGACGAGATCGACCAGCTGCTCCTGGCCGCCGACGGCGCCCTACTAGCCGCCAAAGCAGCCGGCCGCGACCGCGTCCGCCTCGCAACCCGCTAAACCCGCGCTCCGCTGCCCCGATGTGGAGACATGCCGGGCTATAGAGTCCGGAATAGCCCCGGCATGTCTCCATGTCGGGCGGGGTGGGCGGGAGGCGTGATGAGCGCTCGGGTGGGGACTGGGGAGTTGCTGGGGCGGGCTCGCGCGGTGCGGGACGCGGTGCACGGCACGCGGGTGACCTACTCCCCCAAGGTGTTCATACCGTTGACCATGCTGTGCCGGGACCGCTGCGGCTACTGCACCTTCGCGCACGCTCCTGGCGAACTGCCCTCGGCCTACCTGGAGCTCGACGAGGTGCTGGCGATCGCCGGCCGGGGCGCGGAGCTTGGCTGCCACGAGGCACTGTTCACCCTCGGCGAACGCCCCGAGCACCGCTACCCGTCAGCCCGGAGCTGGCTGACCGACCACGGGTACGACTCCACGGTGGACTATCTGGTGGCGGCGTGCCGCGCGGTGCTCGAGCGGACTGGGCTGCTCCCGCATGCCAACGCCGGCGCGTTGCGCCGCGACGAGCTGGCCGCGCTGCGCGAGGTGACCGCCAGCCAGGGAATGATGATCGAATCGTTGCGGCCGGACCTGGCCGCGCACCGAGGCGCCCCGGACAAGCACCCGGACCGGCGGCTGGCCACCCTGCACACCGCAGGTGAGCTGGCGATCCCGTTCACCACCGGGATCCTGGTCGGTATCGGCGAGACCGAGGCCGACCGCGTAGTGGCGCTTGAAGCGATCGCGGCGGCGCACCGCCGGTACGGGCACGTGCAGGAAGTGATCGTGCAGAACTTCCTGCCCAAAGCGGGCACCGCGATGCGCCACGTCCCACCATGCCCACCGGAAGAGCACCTGCGAGCTATCGCGCTGGCTCGGCTCCTGCTGCCGCCGCGAGTGCACGTGCAAGCACCACCCAATCTCACCGACGATCCCGCGGGCGTCCTTGCCGCTGGCATCGACGACTGGGGCGGGGTCTCCCCCAGCACTGCGGATCACGTCAATCCCGAGCGGCCATGGCCCGCGCTGGAGGAGCTACGCGGAGTGACCCAGGCGGCGGGCCACGCCTTGGCGCCACGGCTGGCGATATACCCGGAGTACGCCCTGGACCCGGCCCGCTGGCTGGGCGAAGCGGTACGTTTCGGGGTGCTGGACCGCTCCGACGCCGAGGGACTCGGCCGGGACGATCCGGGCGCGGTGTTCCCGGAACAGGCGCACCACGCCGTCAACGTCGGCGACGGCGCGGAGGTGACGCTGGCCGGGCGCCGCTCCACCGCCTGGTACTCCGGCACCGACGCCTCGCCACCGGTGTTGTTACCGGCGCCAGCGCGGGCGACCGGCGCGGTGCGTGCGGTGCTCGACGGGATTCGCGCCGGCCAGCGCCCCGGGCTCGATGAGCTGGTGACGTTGCTGCGGGCCCGGGGCCCCGAGGTCGGCGCCGTGGCCGAGCTGGCCGACGAGCTGCGCGCGGCGGCCGTCGGCGACACCGTCACCTACGTGGTCAATCGCAACATCAACTACACCAACGTGTGCACCTTCCGGTGCCGGTTCTGTGGGTTCTCCAAAGGCAAGCTGTCCCTGAACTTGCGCGGTGCGCCGTATCTGCTGGAACTGCCCGAGATCGTGGCGCGGGTGCTTCAGGCGCAGCAATGGGGCGCCACGGAGGTGTGCCTGCAGGGCGGGATTCATCCCAGCTTCGACGGCGACTACTACGTCACGGTGTGCCAGGCCATCCACGAGGCCGCGCCCGGAATCCACATTCACGGCTTCACCGCGCTGGAGGTCACCGAAGGTGCCCGGCGGCTGGGCGAGCCACTGGCCGACTACCTGATCCGGCTGCGGGCGGCGGGTCTGCGCTCACTGCCCGGCACCGCCGCGGAAATCCTCGACGACGAGATCCGCGCGGTGCTGTGCCCTGACAAGATCACCACTGCGGAGTGGCTGGAGTGCCACCGGGTGGCGCACTCGGTGGGGCTGCGCTCCAACGTCACGATGATGGTCGGGGCCATCGAGCAACCCGTGCACTGGGACCGGCACCTTCTGCGCGCCCGTGACCTGCAGGCGCGGACCGGCGGGTTCAACGAGTTCGTTGGGCTGCCCTTCGTGCACATGGCGACCCCGATGTACCTCAAGCAGGCGGCCCGGCGGGGACCGACCTGGCGAGAGGTGCTGCTGGTGCACGCGGTAGCCCGGATCGCCTTGCACGGGCTGATCGACCACGTGCAGGCGTCCTGGGTCAAACTCGGCGCCCTTGGCGCCCGCCAGCTGCTGCGGGCCGGGGTCGACGACCTGGGCGGCACGCTGATGGACGAGAACATCAGCCGCGCGGCCGGCGCCAGCCATGGGCAGGGCCTGGACGAGGCCGGCTTCCGGTCGATCGTCGAGCCGCTCGGCCGGCCGCTGGTCCAGCGCACCACCCTGTACGAGCCCGTGGAGGGCTAATTGTTTGTGCCGGAGGCTGCGGTTAATCTCAGGACGCAGCCCTGCCGGGACATGATTGATCGCGTGGAGCGCTGCTTGGGCGTGCGGCTGGACCGGGAAACCGCCGTGGTGAAGCGACGTTCCGTCGGAGCGCGCACCGACCGAGGTACCTGGGTTCGCCTTGAGGCGCGGCCATTGTCCAAACTCACGGGGCAGGGTAGCGGTGTCGAAGGCGCGGCATGCCTGCCCAGGAACATCGCCAAACCGGTGTGGTACCAGGGTCTGTCCTGGCAGGTCCCGGAGCAATGCGTGCTGTGGCGGGCCGATGAAACCGAGCTGGTACCGCATCCGGCGATCAAACCGGGTGGCGTGCTAAGAACCGACCCGGGGTTGGCGGAAGCGTGGTGGGCGACACTGGGCACGTCGCTGGGCGCACTTGCGACGCAGACAACGACACGGATCGCGACGCCGCATACGGTCCCGATCTCCCAGGAGCGGGTGACGGCAACCATCGAGGACGTGTTTCCCGGCCGGGTGGAGACCACCGTGACCGAGTGGGCTGTGGCGCACGCTGACCTGGCGTGGACCAACCTGACGGCCCCGGAGTGTTGGCTGTTGGACTGGGAAGATTGGGGCTTGGCGCCGCGCGGCTGGGACGCCGCGACCCTGTGGGGCAACTCCTTGGCCGTCCCCGAGCTAGCTGAACGGGTGCAGCGGGAGTACCGGGTTGATCTGGACAGTAGATCCGGGTTGCTGTCCCAACTGTTCTTCTGCTCCGAGATGATCTCCGCCGGTGCAGATTACGCGGGGCCGCTGACCGAACCCTCCGGGCGCGAGGCGAGCCGGCTGATCAGCTTGCTCCAGCCGTGACCGCCTTGGCGCGCAACTAGCGACCGGTACCGAGCGATCTGGTTGTCGTTGGTGTCAAGCGCGGTAGCGGCGACCAGCTCGGCCAGGTGCTCCGCAGTGCCGACACTGACAGCCATCCTGCTGACATGGGGGAGCTCATAGGCGACGCGGAACGCAGCCTGTGCGGGAAAGCACTCCTGAGTTCCGTGGAGGAACTGTCGGGCGTCGACCTGCTCCCAGACAGGATGCCTCCACCACTTATCCCGCTCTCGTGGTCAGGGTCCGTCGAGGCCGACGACCGTGCCGAACGGGTCGGTGAGCTGGCAGATCTGTCGCTGCGCGGTGACCCGCAGCGGGCCGCGGTGGTGGGTGCAGCCGGCGGTCAGGAGATGTTCCCGCGCGGTCGCCAGGTCGTCCACGGCCCAGTAGACGACCGGACTGCCGCCACGGGCGTTGCGCTGGTCCTCGGCCGGGTGCCAGCCGTACTCGATACCGTTCAACTCGAACCAGGCGTAGACCGAGTCACCGTCGGCGTCGAGCTTCACGTCGGCATCGAGAACGTCCGCCCACCAGCGCGCTGACTTCTCGGGGTCGAGAGCAAACACCATGATCGTTCGGATACCGCGGAACACAGAGCTCTCCTCTGCCCAGGGGAGCCTGTGACGGTACACGGGCGAGGGCGGGTACGCCTCCGTCAGCTCGCGACGTCGTGCAGCCGGTGCAGGCCGGTAGCGTCGGCGAACGCGCGTAGCGCTGTGACCAGGGCGGTGTCCGACCAGTACGCGCCTAGCTCGTTCACCTGATTGCGGTAGGCGTGCCGGACCTCGCGGCTGGTCATCGGCAGGTTGATCTCACGGGCGAGCCACGCCAGGGTGATCAGATCGGGCATCCCGGTCAGGTCCGGGCGCAGGGTCTCGGCGTCGATGATGGCCAGCCGCCCGTCGGGCTGGCGGCGGGCGTGGTCGGCCTTGAGGTCGAGCTGACCGAGGGGTACGTGACCGGGGCCGTGCGCGGCGGCGGTCAGCCGCAGCAGCCGGCGCCACACCTCGGGTTGAGTGATCCAGTTGGGAGTGGGCGTGGCCAGCGCGTTGCGCACCCGCCAGCCGGCCATCACCTCGCTGGTCTGGATGTCCCAGCGGGCGGAGGCGGTGTGCACCGTCGCGACGGCGGCGATCAGCTCGTCGAACACACCGGGCGCGCGGAGATCCGCTGGCCGGGCGAGGTAGTCGACGATCAGGGTGTGGGAGGTGTCGCGGGCACTGAGCAGCGTGGGCAGCACGCCGTCATCGGCAAGGAGTTGGTATGCGAGAACCTCACCCAGGTGCGCAGCCTCGTCGGCGTGTCGTTTGAACAGCCGCTCGGGTGGGTGGCCGAGCGCGAAGGTGGCGGTGCGATAGCGGGCGGTGAGGCACACGAGCGGGACGCTCCGCTGTTCACCGTGGTACTCGGTGAACAGTGAGCGGGCCTGAGCTTCGGCCAAGCGCGGGTCGCTGGTCAAAGGGTGGGGTAGCCACCCGTCGGGCCGCACGCGTGTGGCGCCCTCCAGCGGCCCGACGGGTGCGGTGCTCACGCCACGGCCACCCTCCACGCCCACGGTGGCGAGGCTGCGCGCATAGCAGAGCTCAGCGAGGTCGGGGCGTTGATGTTCCCCATAGACAGCGAACAGGGCGTACACCGGCGAGTCCAGGCTTTCACCGATGTTCCAGCCCTGGTAGCTCCCGCCAATGATGTCCCAGATCTGGACCTCGCCAGCGAACAGCGCCGCGAAGTCCTGATGGTAGATCTCGATCCCGAACGGGTAGCGGGCCATCGCTTCCTCGCGACCGGTGCTGGCCACCGGGTGGAAGTCGGGTCCGGTGACATCCCAGGCGTAGCTGTCGATGTGGCCGGACCGGCCGGGCGGGTCGAGCAGCCGCAGGATCAGCCGGCGGCCATCCAGCGGTCCGTGCAGGTAGTCGTGGATGGAGGTGGCCAGCGAGCCGGTGCGGGTGGCGATCAGATCGCGGGCCAAGCGCAGAAGCTCCTCGGCAATCCGGGCATCGGCCCACTCCCATCGCTCGGTGGGGATCGGATCACTGATCGGCGTCGGTTCGACCGGGCGTGGGTCGGCGAGGAACGCGGCGAGCCGCTCGAGGCCGGCCTGTTCGGCGTCGGTATCCAGCTCGACCCACGGCACGCGGGAGCGGGTGACCGGGCCATCGACGGCTGGCACCCGGAGCTGGTCGCCGGGGCTGGGCCCGTGGACCCGGAACACGTGCTGCAAGTCGTTGGCCATCCGCGCGAGGGCGGCGTGGTCGGCGTAGAGGAACGGACCGTGCGGGCTGCGCGGGGCTATGAATCCGTTGCCGCACAACGCAACCTCGCTCACCCCGGCCAGCGGCGCGAGGTAGTCAATCAACAGGCTGTGCAGAACCTCGACGCCGGTGGTGCGGTGCCGGGGCCCGTCCAGGCCGGGCAGCAGGTTGCCGTCCGCGCCCAGCGCCCCGAAGGGCACCGTCTGGGCATTGTTCGACACCACCGCCAGATACGGCGGCGACAGCGCCCCCTCCTCGATCTGCTCGACGTAGGGGTCGGAAACATCGGCGTCGACGCCGATGAACACGTCACGGCCGGTGGTACCGACCAGCCGGACAAGCGGCTGCGTGACCCGCTTCTCCCAGAACAGGGTCTTCCCACCGGCGGGGTACAAGTGGATCTCCATCTCCCCCACGACGATCGGTTGGCTGTAGTCGAGGCGATGCACAGTGAACCCGAGGGCGGCGATGACCTCGACCATCGCGGCCGGCGTGGTCGTTCCGGTGTAGACGGGCACCGACCGATCTAGCGCGTTCAGTGACGGAACGTGGAAATGATCCAGATGCTCATGGCTGAGGATCACCGCGTCGGGTGCGGGCATCGCCTCGGTATCCACGGTGCGTGGTGGCCAGATCGTGAACTCCAACTGGCTGGCCCCGAACGCCAGCTGGAGGATCGGGTCGAGGAGCACGACAGCGTCACCGGCGCGAATATGCCAGCTCTGGTGGCCGAGGAACGTCAGTTCCAGGGTTTGGGCTTCGGGCATGGCTGTTCCTTCCCTCAGGTCAGCGTGCCGAACGGCGAGCGCGGGGCACGCCTCGGTGCTCAGGCGTGCCCCGCCCTGGGGTTCGGATCAGCGGTGGTAGCTGGTCGGGGCGGTCTGGAGGGTGCCGGTGCTGGTGAAGGCCCGAATCCGGCGCTGGAGGGTTCGCACGTCCTTGGCCAGGGTCACCGGGCGGGTGGCGGGCGGGCTGGTTTGGTTCATCGTCGAGTCTCCTCACTTTGTGCTCGCTGCGGGAATGCGGCGATACGGCCATGCCACCAAGAGCGGTCCCCGGCCGCTACCCACACGGTGTTGCCGCCGTGTTGCCAACCAGCCCTCGCCTGCTCAGTGCCCTGACTCCAGCTCGGCCGGACCGTTACGGTGAGCGAGCAAACACCCACTGTCGGAGGTGAGGCCGATGCGGAACACGATCCACAGACACCCCCTGGCCGCGCTGCGCGCCCACCTCGGTCTGTCAGCCACCAAGTACCTGGTCCTGGTTGCCCAGCGGCACCGGGCGCTGGGCCTGGGCCAGATGGCCATCCGCCGAGAGAAGGTGTCCCGGTGGGAAGCCAACCTCTACGAACCGGAGCGCTCCGCGCAGCTCGCGATGGCCGACCTGCACGCGGTGCCGGTGGCCAGGGTTCTCGCCCGGGGATGGCCGGACTGGCTGCTGGACACCGATGCCCTGCACACCAGGGCCGACGATGTTGTTTTCCGGGGGCCGTGGTCGCAAGCAGGTACGATCGCGGCACTAGCCGCCGACGCGCGGGGAGGGTCGATGGACCGGCGGGGATTCCTGATCGCAAACGGCGCCACGCTGGCTACCATCACCCACGGCTGGCTCGATGAACTCGGCGCTGGCTCCCGTACCGGTTGGCTGGCCGGCCGCCGCCGGCTCACCACCAGCATCGTGTCCCACCTTGATGAGCGCCTCGATCACCTGCGACGCTTGGATGATGTGCTCGGCGGCCCGGAACTTCGCAACACCGCCCTGGCCGAATGCCAGCTCCTCCAGCGCCTCGCGGCGAACACGACCTACGACGACGCGGTGGGGGCCAGGCTGTTCAGCACGATCAGCGAGGCCGCCCGGATCTGCGGGTGGCAGCACTTCGACGCGGGCTACCACGCTGTGGCGCAACGGTTTTTCACCACGAGCCTGCGCGCCTCGGCCACCGCAGGCGACCCGAGGGCCGGGGCGCACACCCTGAGTTTCCTCGCGATCCAGACCTACTCCCTCGGCAACCCCGCCGACGCCGTGCACCTCGTCGAGACTGCGGTGGACCAGACCCGGCACAGCGTGACGCCCCGGACCGCCGCGATGCTGCACGTGCGACTGGCCCGCGCGTTGTCCAAGATCCCCGGCGGGGCGCAGCGCTGCCTGGCGGAGCTGGGCCGGGCCCAGGATGCCTACGCTCGCGGACCGCACGACGACGACCCGGCCTGGACATACTGGCTCACCGACGGCGAGCTGGAGATGCTGGCCGGTTCGTGTGCCCTGGATCTAGGCCGCCCCGGCCAAGCACTCGACCACTTCGCCCTCGCCCGCGGCAGCACCGTCGAGTCAACCCGCCCCACCAGCGCACTCCGGGATTTCACGATCCGGTTATCAACCGAACACGCTGCTCATCACGGTGCTCGCGCGTTCCTCACGGAACACCGCTACGCCACCACCACAGTATGACGAGAGCTGGGCAAACCGGGCGAGGCAACAGGGCCGAGGGCTTGGGGATCGGCACCTACGGCAGCGCGCCTGCGACGAACGCCCGCAGTTGAGCGAACAGCTCGTCGCGGGTGGTCACGCCCAGCCGCTGGCGCATCCGGGCTACGTGGTGTTCCACGGTCTTGGCGGAGATGAACAACCGTTCCCCGATCTGGCGGTAGGTCAGTCCGGTCAAGATGAGCTCGGCGACCTCCCGTTCCCGGTCACTCAGCATGGCTGGACCGACCAGCGCGACTGGACGCGAGGGGGGCATCGGCTCGGGCGAATCGTCCCGCTCACCCGCTACCGCAAGACTGGCCGCGCCGGGGCCGGTGGCCCGCAGTGCCCGAGCGCATCCCAGCAGAGTGACCATGACCTTGCGGTCAGTGGTGCGGATCGCGGCCTGACCCGCCAGCCGGGAGCCATCATTCGCCAGCCCGATCGACTGCAGTCCACGGGCCGCGGACTCCACCTCAGACGGGTCGAACTGTCCGGCCAGCACCCGCATCCAGGCTCGGCCCGCGTCAGCGAGCACGGCGGCGTAGTGATGGCTCCGCGCTGCCGTCACCAGAGCCGCCGCATGCGGCTCGGCCGCACTGGGCTGCTCTCGCAGGATCGCGGCATGCAGGCCGTACCAGTGCAGCGGCGCGGCCCACAGCGGCGGGTCACCCAACCGCTCCAGCAGAATCCGAGCCTGTTCCAGGTGCGGCGCCACCCGGTCGAAGTCTCCTAGTCTGGCTGCGGCCACGGCCAGTTCACCCAGCGGCAACAGCGCGAACAGGTCCGCCGGGTGACGGACGATCGCTTCCCGGGCTGCGGCCCAGGCCGCCTGCAGCGCGGGAATATCGCTCTCGCGCCGCGCCAGGCCGACCGCCAGCGCGGCGGCGAACAGTTCCTCCCGTGGTTCCAGGGTGTCCGATTCGGGGACGGCGCTGGCCAGCCAGCGCCTGGCCAGCGCAGAGTCGCCCCGGATCATCGCGGTCCACGCCAGCAGCAGCTGGTAACGGGCTCGGGCACCCAACCCGCCAGCACCGCGGGCTAGGGCTCGCTCCAGGACCGAGACAGCGACGTCGAGTTCTCCACAATGCAGCGCCACGATCGCCGCCAGCGCCGCCGGGGTATCCGGTAGCAGCACAGCTCGTCCGCCCGGTTCGAGCAGCGCGGCGGCTCGGGTCAGCGTCGAGAGGGCCGCTATCGAAGAGCCGAGTACCGACTCCAGCACACCGGTGGCCATCAGCGACTCCGCCCCAGCCACCAGGGTCGGCGGCCGGTCACCGTCGGAGGCCGCCAGCGCCTCCCGCGCCTGCGCCAACGACCCGGTACCGAGCAGCGCCAGCGCGGCCAGCGGTGTCGCCGAGCCCATCCCCGCCGCGGCGACCCAGCGATAGACCTCAGCGCTGCGAGCCAGCAGACCGCGTTGGGCCAGAACTGCGGCCGCGACGTTGCCAGCCCTGGCGAGATCGGGGCACGAGGGGTCGGACAATGCCTGATCGGCCAGGCGCAGCGCCCCGTCCAGGTCACCGGCCAGAGCCGCCGCCTCGGCCCGTCGGGGCACCAACGAGGCCGAGTCAGCCCCGGCGGTGACGGCCTGGGCGTACAGCCGCGCGGCCCGCGCCGCGGCATCAGGCCCGGTCGGCTCGGACAGGGCGGCGTCGGCGGCCGCTTCGAAGACGGCCGCGAGGTCGCTGCCGCGAGCACCAGCCTCGACCAGCTGGTGGGCCAGGCCGAGCACTGGCCGGCCACGTTCGAGGTGGGCGGCGAGCACC
>JBOHFY010000194.1:0-11150 GCA_050699895.1 Pseudonocardiaceae bacterium | reverse complement strand
GAGTGGCATTGTCGACAATGCCCAACGGATAACGACATGAAAAAACAGGCAATGAGCGCGGCGCGATGCCGCGATAAGAGCGGCGCGATGCCGCGCTCAAGACTAGGGAGGAATGCCAATGGGATGGTTTGAGCGGTTATCCGGCAGTGACGAGCCGGGAAGTGCGCGCAACGCATCCGTGGCCGAACAGATCGAGATCAAACGCTATGAGAAGCACCATCCGCCACTGAGACCTCACGAAGCTCTCCGGTGGGACGGTTGCCTCTTCACTGGTTACCACCTGCACAGAGCACCGAAGGGCCCGTCCGTAGAATACGTCAAGTCGGACAGGTCCGACAGTTCAACGAGGGTCAGATACTAACGGGGTTGTACCCCAGCCCAGCAAAGCGTGTAACGGTTGGCTTCCGGTGCTGGCCCACGCGGGAACCCGCAGCCAGAGCACCAACCGCCACTATTCACGGCGACGCCGACACATGGCGGCCCAACCTCACCGTGAGTGCGCCGGTCACCCCACCGCGGGTCTCGCGGACCGGCCGAGCGGGCTCACACCCACACCACGATCATCACCCACCGACCCCTCCGCCACGCCGAACAAACCCCATACCCGAGCGACACCTGCTCGACCCTACCTGAAGAACCGTCCCCAACCGAGGAAGCAACCGTGCTCACAATCAATATCGGAGGTCCCGCACGGTGGCGCTGAGGAGTTGTCACCGCCTACCGGCCGGCTCTGATCAGCGGCAGCCACACCGGCACCAGTGAAAACAACCCCGCCCAGCACAGCGGCGATGGCCAGAAAACGGACGATGACTCCTCGCACGGTGTCCCCCCAAGGTAAGTTGCTGGCCGAACCGTTGCCCTCAAGCCCCACCTGCCGCGGCAACGGTCCTACCCGGTGTATCGGGTGCGGTGGTGAACTGTTACCAGGCAGCTACTCAGCACCTGGACCGTGGTCGGTCCTCACCTGCCGCTTCAGGTGCCGCCAGCTCATGGAGGCGTGATGGCCGGGGACGTGGTACACGCGGTGGTCTTCGATCTCGACGGTGTGCTCGTGGATTCGGAGGAATTGTGGGACGCCGTTCGTCGTGGTGTTGCCGCCGAAGCCGGCCGGCCCTGGCCCGCGGCGGCGACCCGAGCGATGCAAGGCATGAGTACGGCTGAGTGGTCGGCGTACCTGACTGACGCGGTGGGTGTAGCCGCCGAGCCGGATGAGGTGGCGGCCACCGTCATCGACCGGATGGCCGCTCAGTACGACGCGCGGCTCCCTCTGCTTCCGGGTGCGGTCGAGGTGGTCGAGCGGCTGGGGCGCCGCTGGCCCCTGGGTCTCGCGTCGTCCTCACCGCGGCGGCTGATCGACACCGTGGTGGCGTCAGCTGGGTTAGCGCGGTGGTTCCAGATCAGCGTCTCCACGGAGGAAGTGGCGGCGGGGAAGCCCTCGCCTGTGGTGTATCAGACCGTGGTGCAGCGGCTCGGTGTGGACCCCGCGCGAGCGATAGCGATCGAGGACTCCAGCAACGGGCTGCGGTCGGCCGCTACCGCCGGACTGGGTGTGCTCGCCGTGCCTAATACGGCCTTTCCGCCAGCCGAGGACGCGCTGGCGCTCGCCGACGTCGTCGTGGACTCGCTCGACGAGATCACCCTGGAACTGGTGGCGTCGATGGGCCGCAGAGACTAGGGATCCTTACGTGTCCGCCGTCGGTGCCCGGCTATGCGGCAAGATCGGTGACCATGAACTTGGTGCACATCCTGTGATGCGGCTGAGCGCGCCGGTGGTGCTGCCCTGCGATGAGCGGTGCAGTGTGCTGCGTGACGCCGTGGTGGACGTTGATGACGCTGGCCGGATCATGCGCGTCGGGCCCTCGAACGGGGCGCCGGCCGCGTCTGGACCCGAGCTTGCGCTGACCGGCATCCTGCTGCCGGGGCTGGTCAACACGCATGCGCACACCGGGATGACCGGGCTGCGCGGGCTGGGTGGGGACCTGCCGCTGATGCGCTGGCTGACCGAGGTGATCTGGCCCGCCGAGGCGCGGATGGACGCCGCGGACGTGCGGGCCGGCATGCTGGTCGGCACCCTGGAGATGCTGCGCGCCGGGATCACCACCAGCGTGGAGATGTACTTCCACAACGACGCGGTGGTGGACGCGGTGCTGGCCGCGGGCAGCCGCGCGGTGGTGACACCGGGCATCATCGCCGCCCCGGGCTGGGAGCGGTTGGGCACCTGGGAACAGATGCTCGAGGGCATCAGCCGCTGGATCGACGCCGACGGGATCCGCTTCGGGCCTGGCGAGCGCATCGAGCTGGGATACGGCCCGCACGCCGCCTATACCCTGCCCGCCGAGGCGCTGGCCGAGACCGGCGCGGCCGCCCGGGAACGCGGCGCGCTGCTGCATATCCACGTCGCCGAGACCACCGGCGAGGACACCGCGATCCGCGAGCGGTACGGCTCGGTGCCGCTGCTGCTGGACCATCTCGGGGTGCTGGGCGACGGCGCGCGGGTGCTGGCGGCGCATGCCGTGCAGCTATCCGACGCTGACATCGCGGTGCTCGCCCGGCACCGGGTTGGAGTCGCGCACTGCCCCGGCTCCAACAGCAAGCTCGCCTCCGGCGTCGCTCGGCTGCTCGACCTGCGCGCCGCCGGGGTCGCCGTCGGTCTGGGCACCGACGGCCCCGCCTCGCATGACGAACTCGACCTCTGGGACGACGCCCGACTGGCCGCCCGACTGGCCCGGCTGGCCACCGGGGACGCCGCCGCGCTCACCGCCGCGCAGGCGCTGCTGCTGGCCACCCGGGGCGGGGCGGCCGCGATCGGGCGTGCTGATCTCGGCACGCTGCGCGCCGGCGGGTGGGCCGACTTGGTACACATCGGGGCGGACGACCCCGCGTTCGCGGCTGGGCTGGACGTGCCGGACGGTCAGTTGCTGGCCAACCTGGTGTGGGCCGCCGGAGCTCGCGCGGTGCGGGATGTCTGGGTGGCGGGAGACCGGGTGCTGCGGAATGGCACGTCGACCCGGATCGACGCTACGGCGGCCCACGCCGCGCTGCGCTCCCGAGTATCTCGGATGACCAGTCAGTGACCTGTTCAGCTAGTGGCCTGTTATGGTCAACAACCCGCGTGGCGGCGAACTTACTGGCCTGAGCGGGGTACCATAGCTTTACGTCGCACGGCGTGCGCAATCGGTAATGCATCACTGATCACGCCTACGCGAGAGGCACCTGTCGGGAGACTTGGAGACGCGGTGGGTCGTCACGCGGCCACCCAGGACCCGCTGCACGTGCTTTACGTCGGCAGTTCCGCCGATCTGGGAGCACTGCGGCGGTTGATGGAGGCACACGGAGCGGTCACTCGCTCCAGACTCACGCCAGAGGTCACCGTCGTGGTCGCCGATTCTTCGGTGCCCGCGAGCCACCCAGCGGTGCGCGACGCGGGCACGCTCGGCATCCCGGTGCTGGAACCGGACGAGGTGATCGTCCAGTTCGCCGAGTGGCGCGGTAGGACTGAAGTCAGCCCGCCGATTCACCCGGCGCCGGCCGGACGACGATCCTGGCCGTTCCGCCGCTCCGCCTCATGACTGGCCGGCCCGGCCACTAGCCCCGCAACCGCATCGACATGACGAGATAGCGGAAGGAGCCGTCCCCGCTATCCGGCTCGTCCGCGTGGTCTGCGGGCGGGCCGATCACTGGAGTGATGACGGTGGGGCGGGACGGCTCGGTGAACGACAACGTCGCCCGTGGAGTGGTCACCGCAGCCAGTCCGTCGAGCAAGTACCCGGCGTTGAACCCAATGGTCAACGGTTCGCCGGTGACGCTGGCCTCGAGCTCCTCCTCGGCGCTGGACTCGTCTTCGGCTTCCGCGGACAGCTGCGCGGTACCCTCAGAGAAGGCCAGCCGGACCGGCGCGAACCGCTGGGCCACCAGCGACACCCGCTTGAGCGCGGCGATGAACTCGCTGACCTGCACCTCCACACTGGTGGTGACCCCCGTGGGCCACAGCGAAGCGAACTTGACGAACTCGCCATCCAGCAACCGGGTCAGCGTCTGGCGGCCACCGGCGGAGAAGCCCAGAAAACCCGCGTCGGCGGCGTCGCCCATCGACAGCACCACCTCACTGGCTGGGCCGAGCGACTTGGCGACATCGGCCAGTGTCTTGGCCGGAACGATGACCGAGGTGGAAGGCACCGTGCCAGCCGGCGTCCACGGGATGCGCCGCTCGGCGAGGCGGTACCGGTCGGTGGCGGCCAGGGTGAGCGCCTCAGGGCCGATCTCCATGAGCACCCCGGTGAGCATGGGTAGTGTCTCGTCCCGGCTGGCGGCGACGGTGACCTGAGCGATCGCGGTGCCGAAGACGTCCCCCCGTACCGTGCCTGAGGTGGCGGGCAACTCCGGCACCGCGGGGTAGTCCTCAATGTGCAACAGCGGCAGGTTGAACCGGGCCGAACCGCATCGCACCGCCAGGCGGTTTCCCTCCACCCCGACCCGCACGTCCTTGGGCGGCAGCGCACGGGCGATCTCGGCGAGCAGCCGGCCCGACACCAACACCCGTCCGGCGGATTTGTCGGTGACCGGTACCTCAATGCGGTTGAGCACCTCGAAGTCGAAACCTGAGACGATCATCGCGCCGTCAGCCACCTCAAGCACTACACCCGCGGTCACCGGGACGACCGGACGGGCTGGTAGGCCCTTCGCTGTCCACGCGATGGCCTCGGCGAACGCGTCCCGCTCTAGCTCGAATTCCACGTTACCCACCGTCCCTGCGAGTACTCCCGTTGCGCCGGGTGTGTGAGCGTACCGGGGGCGGTCGCGGGCTGGAGTGGTGGTCATGGTGGTTGTCAGCAGGTGGGCCCATCACGCACACTGGAACCATCGGTGAGCCAGCCGTAGGATTCGGCTTAATGTGACGTCAGCCGGACCGAACGGTTGCTGAGCGCCTGCCCGGTGCTCAGGACGCCGATGGCGCAAGCGGCACCTCCCCCTGGCCGCTCGCGTACGGACCGTCGACCGGGTGCCATCTCGGCCCCCTGATGACTCCGGTCGACGGTCCTCCCCGGCAGCCGTCATAGGCCGGCCCCCGCGGGCCCGTGACAAGCTGCCACGGGGAGAATACGGCTCCCCGGCGGCCCAGTGACACCACTTGTCAAGCGAACCTGACATGCGGTCACCTACGTGATGAGGCCATGCTCGATCGCGTAGCGGGCTAGCTCGACGCGGTTGTGCAACTGTAGTTTGCGCAACGTGGACTGCACGTGGTTCTCCACCGTGCGGTGGCTGATCACCAGCGCCTCGGCGATCTGCCGGGCGGTGCGCCCGGTGGCCACCTGGCGCAACACCTCGGTCTCCCGATCGGTCAGCCGCGGCCCGTCGGCCCGCGGGTCCGACGCCATCCGGCGGTACTCACCGAGCACCAAACCGGCCAAGCCGGCGGTGAACACCGCGTCCCCCTCGGCCGTCCGGCGCACGGCGTTGACCAGCTCGGCCACCGACGCTGATTTCATCAGGTACCCCGAGGCGCCCGCCTGGACCGCCGCCAACACGTCGGCGTGCGCACCAGAAGCGGACAACACCAGCACCCGGATGTCGGGCCAGCGCTCGATAATGCGCCGAGTGGTCTCAGCGCCGGCGGGCCCACCGGAGGCGAAGTGCAGATCCATCAACACGACGTCCGGGTTGGCGGCGGAGACGATGCGCAGCGCGGCCGCACCGTCAGCCGCGGTGGCAACCACCTCAAAGCCCTGCTCGACAAGGTCACGGGCCACCCCGGCGCGCCAGATCGGGTGGTCGTCGACCACCATGACCCGAATCATCGCCCGGCGCTCACCGTGCCACGCCGCGGGCGGATGCGGGCCAGCCGCACCTGCCATTCGGTGCCCCGCCCCGGGCCGGTGCCCAGAGCCAGCGTGCCACCCAGGTCGGCCACCCGGCCGCGGATGGAGTGCGACACACCCATTCGCCCCGCATTCTCGGCGCCAGCGAGCAGCCCGGCGTCGACTCCCGGGCCATCGTCACGGATGGTGAGTGCCACTTCCTCGCCGAGATCCTCCACGAGGATCCAGGACCTCGCCCGCGGACCGCCATGCCGGGCGGTGTTGGCCAGCGCCTCACGGGCGATCGCAACCAGCTCCGCCACGTCGGCGGCGGGGAGCGGTACCGCGGTCGCGGGCACCGAGACCTCCACCTGGGGGCCGGCCAGCAGCCGCAGCGCGCCGGCTAGATCCCGCTCACCAGTGGCGTTCGGAGCAGGCGCCGAGAACAGGCAGCGCAGTGCGATCTCCTGCTCCCCGGCCAGCCGCGCCAACTCCCCGGCCTCCCCGTCGAGCTCGCCGCCCCGGGCGCGCACCCGGGCCAGCACCTGCACCACGCTGTCGTGGACGGACCGGGCCAGCCGCTCCCGTTCAGCGGTGGCCGCCTCAGCGCGGGCCGACCTGCGGAGCTGCTCGCTCGCCCGGCGGGCTGCCGTCGCCGCCAGCCCGAGCACAAATCCCGTCCCGACCAGCAGGATGGTGTCGCGGGCGAGGTTGGTGGTGAACCCGCCGCGCAGCCAGATGTCGAGCACCGAGATGGCGAGGCCGAATAGCGCTCCGCCAACCCAGCCGGTGCGCACCGCGGCAGCGACCACCGGACCGCTGGCCCACACGGTGGTGAGCAGCGGGGTATGCTGGGTCACATCGGTGAGCTGCTCGGGGGACAGCACCAGCGCTGAGGCACTCGTCAGGGTGAGGGTCACCACCAGATCGATTACGATGACGTGGATCCGGCGGGTACTGCTGTGGCTGTAGGCCAAGCAGATCACCACGGTCCACAGCACGATCCCGGCGAGCCCGGCCCAGCCCAAGCCGGGCCGGGCGAAGCCATTGTGGTGAACGATGACCACCGCCATCGCGAAGGCCGCCGTAATGACCCGCAGTACGACCACGCCTCGCCACAGCGGGGTCATGATGTCGGTGGCGGCCAGCATGGCTGCGGATCATGCCACGTGCTGGTCAACGGCCGCCTCCCGGCTCGAACTTCCGGGCTTACCGCTCGGATTCCGCCGCTCGGTCGGCGGCCGTGGGACCACGTAGCGCTCCGAGGATCTCGGCCATCTGGGCGGACAGCCGCTCGAACTGGCGTTGTTGGCCGTCCTCGATCCGGTCCAGTCGCTCGAACTGGCGGCGTTGAGCGTCCTCGATCCGGTCCAGCCGGCCGCTGTGCACATCAAGGGTCTGTTGCAGCTCTTCGAACCGGTTGTTGTGACGCAGGAGGATGCCTGCGGCACGGGTCTGGCCCTGGTCAACCTGCGACACTAGCTCGTACAGGTCGTCGAGATCATGGCGGATCTGGCGGACCTTGTGCGGGAGATCCGGTTGCGCTGTCACCCGCGAGAGCGTAGTACAACCAGCCATACGCCAGCCGAGGACCCGCACCACCCCCCGGCCGCCGCGATGGCTGTAGTGCCGCTGAGTCAGCTGGTCGCGGGCGGTTGCCGGACACACCAGGTACCTCAGGCTGGCACACCGGGGAGGGGGGCGAACAGATCGACGCTGACACCATCTGGGTCGTGTACCACCGCGTAGCGCTGTCCCCAGAACGCGTCCCATGGCGGGTGCTCACCGTGGTAGCCGGCCTCGGTCAGCTCGGCGTACGCGCGGTCCACCGCGGTCGGATCGGGCAGCCGGAACGCCAGGCTGGTGCGGCTGCTGCCTTTGGGCGCGGCCCAGTCCGGGGCAAAGGAGCGGATGAGGTCCTCAGTGTCCCAGACCAGCCGCAGGCCGCCAGGCAAGGCGACCTCCACGTGCGGCGCCACATCGGCGTCGGGCGGGATGTCCAAGCCCAGCCGCCGGTAGAACGCCAGTGCGACGGCCATATCGGCCACCACCAGTTCGATCGAATCCAATCGCGCATCAATTCCCATGGCGCACGACGCTACACACAGCGGGTTGTGAACGGATCGGACATCCCCGGTCAGAACACGCTGCGGCCATACATCTCGCCGAGCGGGTCGGCGATCAGCTCCACCCGGGCCCCGTCGGGATCCCGGAAGTAGATCGACGTTCCGCTCTCCAGCAGATACTCGATCCCCTGGGCGTCCATCCGGTCCCGGATCTCCCGCCAACGTTGCGGCTCCATCGAGATAGCCAGGTGGTGCAGTCCACCGAGTACCTCGGCGTACGGGCCGACGTCCACGCCGGGCAGGTCGAAGAACGCGACGGTGTTGCCGTTGCCGACGTCGAAGAAGAAGTGCGTGGAGCCGGGCAGGTCCCGGTTCTCGAACATGTCGATCAGTGGGAAACCGAGCAGGCCCTGATAGAACTCGACGGTTCGGCGCACGTCGGAGGAGATCAGCGCGGTGTGGTGGATGCCGCGCGCGCTGCTGGCCGGCCGGTCCGCTCTGGCCGGCATCAACTCCGCTCGGATCCGGTCCCGCCGCTGGGCCAGCTCGGCGCGCTGCGCTTCGGTCACTGTCACCAGTCAAGCATCCCACTCACGGGCCGCCCCGTGAGTGGCGATACGACTCCTGGCTCACATCGCCACTCACGGGTTATCCCCAGGGTCGGCGACCCGCTACAACTTGATGACCTCCAGCCCGGGGACCTCGTCGTAGTCGCCGTCCTGGGTGACGACCGGTAGCCCGTACGCGAGCGCAGTCGCCGCTATCCATGAGTCGTTCGACGGCATCTTCCGGCCCGCGGCTCGTAGCGCGACCCGGAGCTCGGCCCACGCGACAGCCACTGAATCGTCCACCGGCAGGGGATCGAATGACAAAGCCCGGGTCAGCGCCCGCAACCTGGGTGCACGCACAGCATCGTCCGGCGCCGCCAGTACACCCAGGCGCAGCTCACCGACGGTTATCATCGACACCGTGACAGCCGAGAGTGGTGCCGCGCGAAGCGGCCTGTCCTGCTCAATGGCGACGAATAACGACGTGTCAGCGAGCGAGACACGAGTCACCGCCGCGCCGCCCTCTCTCAGGGGTCCTCGATATCATCAATGGTCTCCGGCACCATCTCGCGGAGATCATCCAGTAGACCTGGATCGGCAGCGGAGTCCCTCATCATCGCGCGGAACTCATCCCACGGGATGAACCGTCGTCGCCGGGGCAGTGGAACGAGCTGTGCCACCGGCCGACCGCTGACAGTCACGGTGAACCGTTCGCCGTCCTCGACGCGGCGCAGCACGCCGCTGGTGTCGTTGCGGAGCTCGCGCAGCGGGATCGCAGTCATCCCAGCGAGCGTAGCTCTTCTACTACGGCTGCGGGGTAGCAGCGGGAAGAAGTCCTCAGGACTTCACCGATGATGTATCCGTGGTGAGCTGGGGTAAGGCACGGCGCCTCGGGTGATGGGGACCGCGACGCGCTGGACGGGTAGCTGGAGCCGCTGGTGTAGCGCCAACGCGCGCTGGCACCTCTGCGTCTCGACCCAGGCGGCCTCCCGCTCCACACGGTGTTCCAGCTGCCACACCGTGGTCGTCTCGGTCGCGGTGCGTGGGAATAGCGATGTCCACCAGCTTGGCCGTGCTCGGCGATGCCGTCGCGCCCGCGGGGAACTAGCTCGGGTCAGCATCGCCGAACTCCTTAGTGGCGTGGGGGTTACCTCGGGTTGGGGTGGCTGGCCGGCCACCGGGAGCCAAGCGGGGGGACGCTCAACCGGTGGCCGGCCAGCGATTCAGGGGGCGATGCCCCCACTCGGGTCGGGGTCAGGGAAACTGGTGACGCAGGCCATGCACAGTGCCCACGACAGGCAGTCGTCGCCCGACCACCGATGCCCCGCTCGGGCGGCGGGCATCTGGCTGGCCGCCAGGAGGAAGCGGTACTACGGGGCAGCTCCCCCGGCGGCCAGCCGGAATCGTGGTGAAGAACAGCGGATCAGGCACCCGCAGACACACTCCTCGCGAGGCATCATCCTAGTCCACAGGGCTACTCCCCCTGATCGATCTGTCGTGTGGACGGTGGCGGCCCCGCGAGGTTCGTCGCCCACGAAGCGGGGCCGCCACCACTCACCGCCACTCCGAGATCGAGGTGTAGAGCGGCGGCGTGGAGGTGACTCTTCCGACTCAGGGCATGCCCTGGATACAGGTGATCACGTGTGTGTCAAGGGGTGGCTTCGGAGGTGGCTTCCGCAGCAGCGCGGCGGGAGCGGATCGTGCCGGCGAGGTCCACGGCCGCGTGCCCGATGGCGGCGGCCTGGAGCGGGTCACCGGTGACTATCGTCAAGCTGGCCAGCTTGGTCAGGCAGATCGCCCGGGAGCGGGTGTCATCGGTGCCGGTGAACCCGGCCGCCGCCGCGAGTCGGTCGGTGGCTTCACCGGGGTCGCGGCCCAGTATCGCCAGGTCGGCCAGGGAATGCCCGGTGAGCTGGGCATGGCGCGCGGCGTTGTAGTAGATAGACGGCGGGTCATTGTCCGGGGTGGAGTGCGCGAAGTGCTCATCAGCGGTACCTACGGCAGTCAGTGCCTCGTCAACTCGGTGCATCTTGGCCAGCGCGCGCCCCCGGTCGTTGTGCAACAGTGCCCGGACGGTCGCGGTGAGCCGGTCGGGGCGGACTAGAGCCTGTTCGGCCAGTGTGAGCCCTTCGTCGGGCTGCCCGGTCCAGATCGCCTGCTTCGTCATGCTCGACAGGATCTCGGCGCGTAGGGGCCAGTCCTCGGCCTGCTCGGCGCACGCCAGCGCGAAGCCGTATGCCCGGCGGCCCTCTTCCTGGGCGCCGAAGTCCACGGCCAGAAATCCGGCCATATCGGCGAGATCGCCGACCGCGGAGAACAGCTCCCGGCGCAGCCGGTCCGGGCAGGTGGACTCCAGCAGGCCAGCCGACCACCTCAGTTGGGCCATGGCGGGCCCCCGGACCGACCCGCCACCGTAGGTGCGGCTCTGCGACTCGAACGCCTGCGTGGCGGAGCGGACCTGGTCGATGTCGGTCGCGCCGATCCGCGCGGGGATCGGGGTGGGGTCGCTGTCTTTGAGCAGCGCCGCCAGTTCCTCCAGGGCCAGAGCGCCCACACTCAGGGCAGCGTGGTTGAACTTCCTACGTTTCACGTTGCCCAGTTTCACTGCCGCGCGGCGGGAGCGGGCGTTGACGAACCCCAAATCGGAATCAGTCGAGACACCCAAAATATCCCGGAAGGCTTCTCGATAGAGTTTACCTGGCCAGCGGATTTTACCGCTTTCGATTTGTCCGATATAG
>JBOHFY010000193.1:0-6687 GCA_050699895.1 Pseudonocardiaceae bacterium | reverse complement strand
GGCGGGACCCGGGAGGGGATGGGCGATCGCGCCGCCGGCCGCGAACGGATGCGTCGCGCACCGAAGGCCAGGCCACCCGCACCCGACGCATGCAGTGCCCGGCGCGGGTGGCGGCCAGCGCCACGCTCGTGAGGCAGGCGCCGAGGATGATCCGCGTGTCCCCCGTGTCCGGGTCAACACCTCAGTATGCTCCACGCCGACCACGAGATCGGCCGCGAAAACCGGCCCTGAGCAGCGGTACCGTCGCCGAGAGGGTCGGCGCGGCCTTGGCGGTCGAATCGAGCCACAAGCGCAGGCTGATCGGACCATCCCTGGTGCATGTTTGATTAGTTATGCTGTAACATTAGCAGTCCTACCGACGACGCCGCTCAAGCGAGGGCATACTCAGACCTGAAAGGTGGTGGCTGGTGAAAGGCAAGAAGATTGACAAGGAGGCTGTTCTGCGAGACCTGCAAGCGATCGAGGATGAAGATTACGACGGCTTTGTACTTCTGGTACAAGCGGCCCGCAACAGAAACTCCGTATTTGATCCGGAATTGTCCGTGTGGCGCGCGGCCCAGCGCATGGGCATCATCGTGGACTGTAACCGTGGCGGCGTTCCGGAGTTCGATGAAGCGATGCGGGATTTCGTGCGGGACAGAAATCACGTGGACGGCTCCGACAAAAATCCCTTCGTGAAGGGCAGGCACTAAGCAGAACGAGATCAAAATTTCCTTTTCGACTAAGGAGGCTTATGCAGAACCTGGTCCACCCCTGACGATCATGCGACTGACCCGCAAGTCGTTATGTTTACAGCGGGACCGCTAGCCGGGACACGGACGTAGATAAGGCACAGAGCCCAGCGGAAAGGAGGGGGGCGCGGCAATCCTTGCGCGAGATCGTTGGCGCCGCGCCTTCTGAGCCGACCTTGCTCCTGCCCCGTTCCCGCGTCCTGGCCGCTGTGCTCGTCGTGATGACGTGAGAGCAAGGGCGGCCGCTGTCGCGGATCGACGCCGGTAGGCGCTCGTGCGGCCAGCGCCACGGCGTCCGTGCGTGTCCATACAAGAGGGGAAGAACGATGCTTAGATACCACGCCCGAGCCGGAACTGCTCTGGCGGTCCTCATCGCGGCGGTCACGGTAAGTTTAGCACCACCGGGGACAGCGGACACGGCACCGCGGAGTCAGGCAAGCCGGGTTGCCATGCTCACCGGCGCGGAGTCCATCAACGCGACGCAGGCGCGGTACCAGGTGCAGGGCACCGACCTGGGGATCATGTGGACCGATGACCGAGGGCGGATCCTGGCCGCCTTCGGCGATACCTTCGGGCCTGGATGGGCCGGTCACGGCAGCGAGGTCCGGGACCCGGCCGCGAGCGATTGGCGCTCGAACACATTAGCTCGCAGCAGCGATCACAACCCGGCTGCGGGCATGTCCTTCACCGACTTTGTCACCGACCGCGCGGGCCACGCCAAGGAACTGCTGCCCTCCCTCAAGCAGGACGGTGTTGAGATCAGCAAGATCCCGACCGGCGGCGTCAACGTCGGTGGGCGTAACTACCTGGCCTACATGTCGATACGCCACTTCGGCCAACCCGGGCAGTGGATCACGAACTACAGTGGCATCGCCTATTCCGACGACGGGGGGCAGACCTGGACAACCGTCCCCAGCGCGTGTCGGCCCAACACCCCGGGCGTCGATGAGAAATTCCAGATGATCGCCTACGCCCGGCGAGATGGTTTCGTCTACGCCTTCGGCACACCGAATGGCCGCATCGGTGACGCGTATCTGGCCCGGGTACCTGAGCAGCGGCTACTGGACACGTCCGCCTACGAGTACTGGGCCGGGACAGCCTGGCAGCGGGGCGCCAGCGCGATCGCGGCCCCGATCGTGGCTGGGCCAGTCGGGGAGCTATCCGTGCGCTACGACCAGACCCTCACCAGCTGGGAAATGATGTACCTCGACCAATCACGCGGAGCGATCGTGATCCGGTTAGCCACGCAACCCACCGGACCATGGAGCGCACCGATGCCGGTCGCTACCTCCAGCCAGTACCCAACCCTTTATGGCGGTTTCCTGAACCCGGACTCACACGGGTCCGACATCTACTTCACGATGACCCAGTACGACAGCTACAACGTCTCGCTCATGCACGCCACACTGCCAGCCAAGGCAGTGGCGCCCTGATATGCGAACCTATCGCCACTGGCACCGCCCTAGCCCTGAGCCGAGATCGATGATGGGAACGCCCCAGGTAACCACTGGTAACCCCTTGTTGTGACACGCGAATGACACGACCGGGAGGTGGGGCATGATCCGGGTGCTCGGTGCGGTCCTGGGTGGGCTGGTCGTCGTGGGGACGAGCGTGGGCGTGTTGCAAAGCTTCGTGATCCCGCGTGGACGGATGCGGGGGGCGGCGCTGCTGGATTGCACCCGTTTTGGTATCGTTGGAGCAGAGGATGACTTACCTGCCTTTTATGCCAGCTGGGAGCGGTGGGCCGCCGAGGTCGCAGAGACCCACAGCAGCTACCCAGTTCTCTTGCGATTTCGTTCCCCGGCCGCCAATTCTTCCTGGCTGGTTGGCCTGCTCTCCGTCTTGGATTCCGCCGCGCTCTATTTGGCGGTAGCCCCCAGCCGCGCCCCGATTGAGGCACGCATGTGCCTGCGCATGGGTTATAGCTGTCTGCGGGCACTCGCCCGCACTATCGGGCTGCCCGTTGACGATGACCCCCACCCCGACGGGCCGCTAGTTCTCACCTACACGGACTTCCTGACCGGCTACCAGCACGTGACCCAGGCCGGTTTCACCGTCGAGCGAAGTCCCGACGAGGCCTGGCCCCACTTCCGCGGCTGGCGGGTCACCTATGAGCAAGCGGCCTATCTACTGGCCTACCAAATCGACGCCGTGCCGGCCCTCTGGTCGGGGCCCCGCCGGATCCCAGAAAACCCCATACCCCCCGTCCGACCACCCAATCGTGCACCCGACTGACTACAGTTGCGATGTCACGTCCGGACGCAGCGATACACCGCGGAGAGGCCCTGCTCAGGATGAACAGCTTCGATAAATCCGGCCAGAACCCGCCGCCCGGTCTTGACACCAGCGTGTCGCGTTCGGCTCGGGTCTGGAACTACTGGCTGGGCGGTAAGGATTACTATTCGGTCGACCAGGAAGCTGGTGATGAGTTTGCCGCCATCCTACCGAGTATCGTTGATGTTGCGCGCGCCTCGCGGGCGTTCCTCACCCGCACCGTCCGCTACTTAGCCGGCGAGGCAGGGATTCGTCAGTTCCTTGACGTCGGTACTGGGTTGCCCACCGCCAACAACACCCATCAGGTCGCTCAGGCGACCGCACCGGAGTGCCGCATCATCTACGTTGACAACGACCCCATGGTCCTGGTGCACGCTCGCGCCTTACTCACCAGCACACCCGAAGGCGTCACCAATTACGTCGATGCCGATTTGCGGGACACGGACACACTCTTACGAGAGGCTGCCCGGACACTGGACTTCACCCAGCCCATCGCCCTCATGGTAATGGGGACTATTGAACACGTCATGGATACCAACGAAGCGTACGCGATCGTGAACCACCTACTGGACCCTCTGGTCTCAGGCAGCTACCTGGCGCTGTATGACCCCACCACCGACGGCGTTCATGGCAAGGAGATGGTCGAGGCATGCCGGCTCTGGAACGACAGCGGTGGAACCCCGCCGGTCGCGGTCCGCGGCAGCAAAGAGATCGCCCGATTCTTTGACCGCCTGGAGTTAATAGAGCCGGGCGTGGTGTCGGTGTCACTGTGGCGACCTGATCCCCACCAGATCGGCGTCCCAGCGGAGGTAAACACCTTCGGCGGCATCGGACGCAAGCCCTGACGGCACCGACCCCCTCAGATCCGTTTCCTCTACCGCAGATGCTGGAGCGGGTGACGGGAATCGAACCCACATGGCCAGCCCGGAAGATAAGGCGACGATCAACCAGGCACCGGAGGTCCTTGAACGACAGTACTGTGTTGACCTACCTGTTGAGCAGGGCGCGGGCCATGACGAGGCGCTGGATCTGGTTGGTGCCCTCGTATATCTGGGTGATCTCTCACCTGGCCAGTGCTGACCTGGCGATCTACCCGGAAAACAGGGAGTGAGCAGCGAAAACGTGTCTCACTAATTCTCACCGATTTTTGCCGCTACTCGACGTCTCACGGCCTGGAGCCGGCCTGATCTTGATCCGTCCACCATCGGGATGCTTCCGATGCCCGGCAGCCATTGATGATCTTGCACGCTGGGAGCCGTGTGGCATCCCACCGACCCCCCGCCCGGCGAGGGCATGCTTTGTTCAAGGATCGCGGCCCCGCCCGAACCTCGCATGATCTCTGACAGATGGGTGTGCTGAGGGGACAAGCTCCAGTCTGGGTGATTCTGTCGATGCTCGGTGGGGTTGTGCTGGTCTTGTTCGTGGTCGCGAGGGAGGTGGGATACTGCGTGTCATGTCACGGCCACGGCGGGTGTTTGTGAGTCATACGTCGGAGTTGGCGCGGTTTCCGGTGGGGCGGTCGTTTGTGGCGGCGGCGCAGCGGGCGGTGTCTCGGGCGGGGGACGCGATTGTGGAGATGGCGTATTTCGGGCCGCGGGAGCATCAGCCGGCGCGGGTGTGCCGGGATGCGGTGGGGGCTGCGGATGTGTATGTGGCGGTAGTGGGGTTTCGCTACGGCTCGCCGGTGGCCGATCGCCCGGAGCTGTCCTACACCGAGTGGGAGTTCCAGGCGGCCAGCGAGGCGGGGTTACCACGCCTGGTGGTGCTGCTCGGGGATGAGGCTGAGGGCCCGAAGGATCTGTTTGTCGATCTGCGCTACGCCGCTCGGCAGGAGGCATTCCGGGCTCGGCTGGCCGAGAGCGGAGTGACCACGGCGACGGTGGCGACCCCGGAAGAACTTAGCGAGGTGCTGTGTGCGGCGTTGCGGGATCTGCCGCAGGACCGGTCGGATACCGCGCCGGTGGAGCGGGTGTGGAATGTGCCGGCCCGCAGTCCGGTGTTCACCGGTCGAGAGGAGCTGCTCACCGCGCTGCATACCGCGTTGGAGCACGAGGAGCGTTCGACGGTGGTGGTGCAGGCCCTGTATGGGCTGGGGGGGATCGGGAAGACCGCGCTGGCGATTGAGTACGCCCACCGCTACGGGGCCGACTACGACGTGGTCTGGTGGGTCCCTTCGGAGGAATCAACGCTGGTGGCCGTCCGGCTGGCCGAGCTGGCCTACGCCCTGAGTTTGGCGAGCGTCACCGATCCCGTGACGGTGGCGGTGGCGCGGCTGTTGGGAGTATTGCGGGAGCGGGGCCGATGGCTGTTGATCTTTGACAATGCCGAGGATCCCGCGGCGCTGGCCCGGTATCTGCCCGGGGGTGGTGGGCAGGTGGTGATCACTTCCCGGAACCCTGGCTGGCATGAGCTGGGCAACCCGGTGGGAGTGGATGTGTTCGACCGGGGCGAGTCGATCACCCTGCTGCGCCGCCGCGCCCCGCGGTTGACCGACGGTGAGGCGGGGCGGGTCGCGGAGGCATTGGGGGATCTGCCGCTGGCGCTGGCCCAGGCCGGGGTGCATCTGGCCGATACCGCCACCGGTGTGGAGGACTACCTGGCCCTGCTGGCCCAGCGGACCACGGAGCTGCTGGCCCAAGACACTCCGGTGACCTACCCGGTGTCGCTGGCCGCCAGCGTCCAGATTGCCCTGGACCGGCTTGCTGCCCAGTCCCCGGCTGCGCTGGTGCTGCTCACCGTGGCCGCCTACCTGGCACCGGAGCCGATCCCGCTGACCCTGTTTAGCACTCACCCCACCCTGCTGCCCGAGCCGCTGGCGACCGTGGCCGGGGATCCGTTGGCGTTCACCGCGCTGATGCGGCTGCTGCGCCGGCATGGGCTGGCCCAGGTCGAGTCGGCCACCCTGGTGCTGCATCGGCTGCTCGCGGCGATCCTGCGCACCCAGCCCCACCACAAGCAGGACTTGCCCATCCTGGCGGTTCGGCTGCTGCGTGCCGCGGTCCCCGTCGACACTCCGTGGAATAACCCGCCGGTCTGGCCGGCCTGGCGCCAGTTCCTCCCGCACGTTCTGATCGCCACCGATGCCCACCGCGTCCTCACCGGGGTCGAGCAGGACGTGGCCTGGCTGCTCCACCACGCCGGGTTGTATCTGCACACCCGGGGGGAACCCGCCCCCGCCCGGCCGCTGTTCCACCGCGCCTGGGACCTGCGCCGCTCCCGGTTGGGCGCAGACCACCCAGAGACCCTGGACTCGGCCAGCAACCTCGCTTTCGACTTGTGGGCGTTGGGGCAGTACAAACAGGCTCACCAGCTCGCTGAGGACACCCTCACCCGCATGCGCCGGGTCCTGGGCGACGACCACCCCGACACCCTGCGCTCGGCCACCCACCTGACCGCCGCCCTGCGGGAGTTGGGGCACCACGAGCCAGCCCGCCAGCTCGGTGAGGGCACCCTCACCCGCTACCGCCGGGTGCTGGGCGAGGACCACCCCGACACCCTGCGCGCGGCCCATAGCCTCGCCGCCACCCTGCGGGAGGTGGGGCAATATGAACAGTCCCGTGAACTCGGCGAGGCCACCCTCACCCGCTTGCGCCGGGTCCAGGGCGAGGACCACCCCCACACCCTGCACTCGGCCTTCATCCTCGCCCTCGCCCTGCGGGAGGTGGGGCAATATGAACAGTCC
>JBOHFY010000192.1:0-6988 GCA_050699895.1 Pseudonocardiaceae bacterium | reverse complement strand
CAACAGAAGGGCTGGCCGCCGCCTGCCGCACAGCTCTGGTGTTGAGCTCGGGAACCCCAGCGCGGGCGAGCCCCTGGAGGAGAAGATGCGACCAACGGAACTCTATACTCGATCTTGAAAAGACCGTGCCGCGCCAGCACAGCGCCAGATCCACTTCCCGACATGGAGACATACATATCGGGGCAATCAACCGCAGGATAGGCCCGGTATGTCTCCATGACGGGCGCTGGGGTTAGTCCGTGCGTAACGCCCTCGCTAGTTCGGCGCGGCTGGTGATGCCGAGTTTGGTGTAGGCGTTGGCTAGGTGGGCTTCGACGGTGCGGACGGAGAGCACCAGGCGCTCGGCGATGGCCTGGTTCTTCATGCCTTGCACGACCAGGCTGGCGACTTCGCCCTCCCGGCTGGTCAGCGGTCGCGGGGCCAGCTGCTCCAGGGCCGGGGTGCGAATCTCCTCGCAGGCTCGGGCCAGGCTGGCGGCTCGAGCTGTGGAGGCGGCCGCTCGACGCCGATCACCGGCGCGCAGGTGCGCCGCGGCGGCGTGTGCGGCGGCATCGGTGGCCAGCAGGCGGGCTCCCATCGCCTCGAATTTGGCCACCACCTCGTCGAGCGGTCCACCGGCGCCCGCTGCCGATGCCTGGGCATGCGCGCTGTAGGCGGCCACCAATGGGCCCTCGACCTGGTCGGCCAGCTGCCGCAACCGGCCGAGTACCTGGCTGGCTCGCCCCAGCCGGACCACGGCGTGCAGAGCCTGTGCCTCCACAGCGCGCTGGCCCATACCGGCCGCCACCGACGCCGCCCGCAGCGCCCGATCGATCGCCTGGCTGGTGCGGTCGTCAGCGGCTGCCTGCCAGGCCTCGGCCAACAGCCACTCCGGCTCGAACACCGCGCAGTGGTACCGCACTCCGCTGCCATCCAACAGCCGCCGCGCCGCTGCGGCGTCGCCGAGCTGGGCGTGGGTTTGCGCCAGGAGCGCGATACACAGTTGGCCAAAACCGCTGGGGTCGCGCTGGCCCAGGCCAGCCACCGCCTCAGCCAGCCACCGGATGGCGGTACGCGGACGTCCGGCGGCCAGCGCCGACCACCCGACGTGGGCGGCGGCCAGGGCATCCCCGGCCCACTGCGGCGCGGTCATGCACCATTGGTGCAGCTCGGTGGCCCGAGCCACGGCCTCATGCACGCGGCCCGCCAGCAACAACGCCGACAGCTCACCATGCGCCAGGAGTTGGCGGCACAACGCCATCTCCGGCTCAGTCGTGCACCGGGTCAGCGCCGCCCAGCCCTGCGCCACCGCCGACAGCGCCTCGGTGGTGCGACCCCGCGTGGCCAACCCGGCAGCGGTCGCGCCCGCGGCCCACACCACCGCCTCCGCGCTGACCCCCTCCGACGCCAGGATCTCCGCACCGGATTCGGCGGCTTGCTGGGGACGTCCCGCGAAAAACGCCAGCACGCCATGGACCGCGCTGGTCCGCCGGCACATCTCGTTGTCAGCCGCGTCGGCGGCCGCCTTGTTCAAGATTGCCTCAGCCTTCGCTACTTGGCCCAGGCCGAAGAACAGATTCAGAGCCCGCAGCGTGGCCAAGCGCGACCGGTCCTCCGCCGAGATGGCCAAGGGCGCCGCGGCCGCCGCCACCTGCTCGGCCTCGTCGGACTGGCCCTGCCAGCGCACCGCCTCCAGCAACGCCAGGTGCGCCCGCGTTCCATCCCGGCCGTCACTGCCGTCAATCGCCGCCTGCGCCATGCGCGCGGCGTTGTCATGATCCAGCAGAGCGTTGGCGTGCACGGCGGCATCAGCCAGCAGGCTGGCGTGCGCACCGGGCTGGTCACTGTCCAGCAGCAGCATGCCGGCGCGCAGCAGGTCATCCTGACGCTTCCACGGCAGGTGGGTGTTGGCCAGCCGGCGGCGCAGCTGGCAGGCATTGGCCTCGGGCAACTGATCGCGCACCACCGTGGCGTAGATCGGGTGGGCCAACCAGATCTCGGCCCGCCAGCCACTGTTCACCACCGTCACCAAGCCGCGGCGCTCCAGCACCGCGACCACCTCTGGGTTGATCAGGCTGGCCACCCGCCCCAGCCCCAGTGGCTCGTCGGTGGCCAGTAACTCCAGCGCGGTCCGCTCATCGGCACCCAACCCACCCAGCTGGGCCTGGACGATCTCCCGAAGCCGGGGGGTGGGCTCCAGCCGACCCTCCCAGCGCCACACACCATCGCGTACCCGCAGGGCACCGGTGTCGCACCCGCCCTCCACCAGCTCCCGCAGGAAAAGGACGTTCCCGCGGGTGGCCCGCCACAACCGCTCAATCGTGCGGCTGTCCACCACCCCGCCGAGCACGCTAGTCACCAGCCGGTCCAGCTCCACCCGAGGCAGCTGCGCCAGCTCCAACCGGTCGGCTAACCCGTTCTTCCACAGCGTCACCACTGGGTCGGGAGCGGGCTCCCCGGTCCGCACGGTCAACACCACACACGCCGTGCGGGTCAAGGCCAGCTGATGGAACAACGTCACCGACAGTTCATCCAGTAGATGCGCGTCATCGATCCCGATGACCAACCGGTGACCCTTGCCCTGCTCGGCGATCGCGGTGCCGGCGCGCTGCAGCAACATCAGCGGATCAGACACCGTCCCTACCGCCGGGAGCAGATGCGCCACCGCGCCCAGCGGGATCGCGGCCGCGGCGCTGGTTCCCGCCGCCCACCGCGTCACCCGACCACCACGCTTGGCAACCGCCAGCGCTTCCCGAGCTAGTCGTGTCTTACCTACTCCCGCGGGGCCAGCGATGACCACACTGCGTGATTCCCCACCACTTAAACGCTCAGCGATAAACTGCAACTCTGAGTCACGCCCCGTGAGCGTCCACGGATCCGTTCTCATCGCTGCCCCGACCGACGCGCTCGGTACTTCGCGCTGGTCGGGGGCACAGTTGATGGCATGGCGCGAACAACCGACCGCCCCCGCCCCCTCTGACACATTTGGCTACGCCCCCCCGCGTCGCGCCATTAGCTGACCAGCTCCCCTTGCGGTCAGCATAAGCTAACGGTGACGAGATCGCCATGGGCGACTCGCCCTAGAAGGTGAACACTTAACCCAGCAGAGACCACAGGATCCGTACGCGGTAACAGCGCGTGCTCATGTGGTGACATTGCGTTTCAGCTTTTCCCAGCCGGTATGGTATTAACGATCACGCAAAAATTGTCATCAGTTACTTACGGTGAATCCCGCACGATCGACGACATCCCGGACGTCTGAGCGCGGGTGACGCTCGGGGCACCTCGGTAGCGCAGCACCGACACGCCCGTTGCCTGGGCGGCAAGCGTGTCGGTGACCGCGACGGTGGCGTGGCTGGCCCCGGACAACGTCGCGTCGAGATGGCGGACCGTGAGGTCCGCCAACGGCAGTTGGCTGGCACCCTCCGCGCTGAAGCGTAGGTCCTGGACCTGCCCAGACAGCGCCAGCGTGCTGGCCCCGGACACGGTGGCCAGCACCTGCCCGACCAGGACGGGGCCGGTGACCGCGCTGGCCCCACTCACGACCAGCGTCATCGCGGGACTGGTCAGCGCGGGGTTCACCATGACCCGGCTGGCGCCGCTGGTATCCAACCGGTCAAGCCGGCCCACCGTCACCTCAGCGGACAGCGTGGCGTTGCGGACACTCATACCCGGCTTGATCCCCAGGCGTAGCTGGTCACCGATCACGGTGGCCTCGACCCGATCGGTCAGGTTGTCATCCATCGTGACCGTGGCCCGCGCGGGCCCACCCATCTTCACGTGCACCACGAAATATGCCCCCGCCACCACCGAGGTGACCCCGGACAGGTCGATCGTGCGGCTGATCAACCGGCCGGAACCGGCTACCCCCGTAGGGTCGGAAGAACCACTACCGGGCGCACCATCGCGGCCATCCGTGCCGGTGCCGCCGGCACCGCCATAGCCGTTGCCGCCGCTACCCCCGATGCCGTCGCCACCGTTACCCCCGGTACCGCCGTTGGCGTCACCGCCGTTGCCGCCATAGCCGTTGCCGCCGCTCGTGCTGGTGCCGGGGGTGCCGGTACCCGACGTGCCCTGACAGGCCGCGAGAAGCACCGCCACGGCCAGGATCGCCACCGCCCCACCAACCCGAACGGTCCACCACCCGACGCCACGGTCCGGGACGCCACGGTCCGGGAGAGCCAGCACTACGACCTCCCTGCGCTTACCCGCGCCGAACTCCACCGGGCCCGCACCCACCGGACCGGCCGACGCATCGTCATACCAATCAACAGCGAAGACCCCACCCACGGTAGCAACAGCAAAATAATCTGCACCACACCCAAGGTAGCCTCAGCCCCCTGACCGGCCCCCGCTTTTGCCCCCACCTCGTGAATCAACCAGACCAGCTGGTGCCACACCACAGGCAGCACCCGAGGCACCACGATCAGAAAACCGATCATCCAGTAGATCAGGTAGGGCACCACGATGAGCACCCACAGGGTGATCGTTGCCCGGGCCCAGGGCTTGAGCTCCTGCACCCGAGGATGGGTAGGTCGCCCGGGGATCATGCTCGCCAGCACCGGCCCGGTCCGGCTGAACAGGTCGGGCACTCCGATCAGGTCGCTGAGGATGTAGTAGCCGTCCAGGCGGATCATCGGCAGGAACTGGGTCGCGGTCTCGATATGCATGGCGACAATGGCCACCAGCAACCACGGTGCGCCGGTCTCCAGATAGGCCAGGCTCATACCGGAGAAGAACACCGCGTTGAAGTACACCACGCCCAGATCAGAGCGCAGCCGACCGACACGACCCAACCGGTAGGAATCGGTGACCGTGCTGTACAGCGCCGGCCACACCAGATACAGACCGAAACCCATCACCCCGGGCCGGGCGCCGCCGTAGCGACAGGCGGTGACATGCCCGCACTCGTGAAACGCCGCCGCGACCAACAACAACGCCAAGACCAGCAGCGTCAACGCGGGCTGGTAGATCAACGTCAGGGCGCTGGGCACGATCTGCCGCAAACCACCCCGCGCGATAATCACCACGTCCAAGCCGACAAACCCGGCCAACAAGGTCAGAATCACGGGCGGCCAGAACATCGGCGCAAACACCCCGGCGATGCGCCACACCACCCGCTCCGGTATCACACCGACCCGGAACTTCAACGCCAACAACGGATCGGCCTTCACCGCCATCTTCTTCGGCTCCGCATCGGCCTGCTCATCGCCCGCGTCAACCGCGATGATGCCCGCCGGACGCAACCGGTCGTCCACCAGAAACGCCACCTGCTCGGCCTGCACTATCTTGCCGAACTCAGCGCTGAGCACACTCGCCACCTGTGCCTGGTCCCGCTGACCATCCACTGTGGCCGCTAGCAGATACAGTAACCGGGGCAGCTGGATGACCTGCCCATCAGCCCGACGCACAAGGTAATGAGGCTCCCGAAAACCCGACCCCTGATATTCTCCGATCAGCTCGACCCCGTCAGCCAGCCGCGGCACCGGACCCACAGCGGACCCAGACTCAACGACCATGCGCTCAGTATCGATGACACCCACCCCCCGACTCGAAACCCCATTCCATCGCATCGAAGCTGGCCACACCAGACACACCATGCCCACACACCATGCCCAGACACACCACAAATAGCGTTACTGAATGTCACCCAGCTTACCGATACCCAACGCCGCGGGCACGACTCGTCGCTACCTAGTTTCTCCGGTGCCGCTGCGTAATACCATGCCCCACATCACGCTGTGGCCCACATGACGTGCGGTAGGGGCGGCCGCGGCCCCGCCACCCCCTACCAACGCCCCCGCACGCAGTCGCCTGATTACCGATGGCACCAGCTCAATTCAGCTGGAGATGGCACCGCCAGTACCACCGGCACCAGCGCCACCCTCGCCACCGGTGCCGGAACCGGTGAGATTGGTCTGGTCGCCGAACAAGTTGGCATTGATGAGGCTGGCGCCGATGCCACCCCTGCCCACAGCACCGTGGCCACCCAGGCCACCGTTGCCGCCACGACCTGCGCCACCGGCGCTGAACAGCGACAACACGGTACGGGCCGGCAGCAGCTCCACGCGCTGCCCATCGATCTCGGCCAGGCTCAGTGCATCAGACATAGATCCTCCTAGGAAAGGTGGTCCCGTGGTCTCCAGATGGCCCCGGGACTACGAACACCGCATCAGTGGCAGTACCGACCCGGCGCTACATACCTTGCCTACAGCGAGATCGATGTGGCAATCAGTAGTGATACTTAACTCTTACAGGTGCGCCACTTAGCCCAATAGTGTTTTTTGGATACCTAGTAAGCTGGAGACGCTACTGAGATGCCGGTATCAGAAACACCTACGGCCCAGGCCCAGAGAACATCATTCCCCCTGGTAGCGGCCCTCAGGTGGCCGCCGGGGAGGGGTGACCGCAATCCCGACACCCCTCCCGGCCGACGGCGCTCCACGATCAGGTGATCACCCGACGGAGCCAGCTCAACTCAGCTGCCCAGAGCTCCACCAGCACCGCCGTCGCCAGCGCCGCCAGCGCCGCCGTAGCCGTCGCCAGCACTGTTGGTCTGGTCACCGAACAGGTTGAGGTTGATGAGGTTGATACCGAGGCCACCCCGGCCGACACCGCCCTTGCCACCCCCGCCACCGTTGCCACCACGGCCAGCGTCACCACCAGTGCTGAACATCGACATCACAGTGCGGGCCGGCAGCAGTTCCACGCGCTGGCTGTCGATCTCCGCAAAGCTCACTGCATCAGACATCAAAATCCTCCTAGGAAAGGTGACGCCCGGTAACCCGGGCTTCTCAGGCACCTCATCGGTGGCAGTGCCGATGTGGTAACTCATACTCTGCCGAGCGGTACCGCGCGTGGCAATCAGTAGTCACACGTAACTCCTTCGGGTGCGCTACTTAGAACTGAACCGCTTTTCGAATACGTAGCCGGCGGCAAGGGACTACGGAAACCTCAGAACACCGAGTACCTATGGACCAGGTACCGACGGGAGGGGGGTGGCCGGATC
>JBOHFY010000191.1:0-13298 GCA_050699895.1 Pseudonocardiaceae bacterium | reverse complement strand
GCCCACACCGGGCGACATACACCCCGTAAGGATGATCAGCGTCCCCATCAACGGCGTGAGAACGCCAGTCCAGCGACGACACACCCCAGCGCGGGACGCCACCCACTGGGTGCGCCCCGCGCGCAGGGCGTTGGGCATCCAGACCCCCATTGGTGACCAGGACGCTCGCGAGGACCAGGGCTGTCACGGCCAGCGGGTCCAGCACGATGGCGCCACCCCGCGTGCTCACCACCAGGTTCGTGAACCCCGCCGAGCCGTGCCGCAAGCAAGTGACAGCGATGGCGCGAGGGGTGCCGCCGCGCGCTGGAACGGGCTGTTGGTGCGGTGTCTCAGGTGGTCCGTCGATCACGATGACAACCGTGAACGATCGGCCGGTGGCGGGTGTCCGCCAGCGTGGCCGCTACCCCGAATGGGCTACACCGGCAAACCCGCCCGGTAGGCCATCCCGCGCAGCTCCCGGCCGATCGCGTCCCGGCGGGATCGCACGACCAGTTCAGCGAGTACCTCACGGGCGAACGGATTGCGGTGTACGCGGATGGGAAACAACCGCTCGGCTCTGCGCAACGCCATCACCGCGTCATCGCTGCGGCGCGGTAGCCGAGCCAGCGCGCGGCCGTAGTCCACCCAGTACTGGGACTGGCGGGTCTTAAAGGGGTGCCGCTCGGGTTGGATGGTCTGGGCGACGCTCACCGCTCGATCGGGCTCGCCTGCCTCCAACGCCAGCGCCATCTCCCACAAGCCGACGTTAGTCGGCCCGAACCCGAACCCCAGACGGTCGTGGTTGTTGTCTGGCTCTCCGAACCGGTTGGCGAGTTCCTTCGCGGCCCGCATGGGCGCCGCAACGTCATCCAGGCGCCCGTCGGCAGCCGCGATCAACGACCGCGTCATAGCCACCATGCCGATCATGCCCGCCGTGTCCACGGTGGTGGGGGGCAGCGTCAGAGCGTCTAGCTCGGCGTCGGCCAAGTCGAACATGCTCGAAGCCAGCAGCGCATTCGCGGAGCCGAAAGCGGCGACCCCCAACGAGGTCGCGTCGCCGAGACGCTCGGCCAAGCCCTGCGCCAGCGTCGCGGCTTGCCATCGAAGATCGACCGACGCACCGGAATCCCGCAACCACATCAGCGTCACGTGCACGTGCACGACCACCGCCAGTTCCACCAGCGCCTTCACATCACGGCCAGCGGAGATGGTGCAGTGAATATCCCGTATCAGGCCCGGCAGCTGCTCCCCGACAGCACCAAACCCGCACCGGCGTCGCGTCTCACGCACCACCTGGACTCTTCGTTGCAACACCTCCAGCGGAACCGGTTCGCTGCGGAGCCGGTTGCGGCTGACCGCAGTCAGCACCTGGCGCACCGCAACGACGGCGGCATCGGTGTCCCCATTGCCCGGTGCCGGTATCGGTAGCCCGGTCAGCTCAGAAGGGGCTACCTGGAGCACGTTGGCCAGGGCCACGATCTCCGACCGGCGATCCAGGGCGCATTCCCCACGTTCGATCTCGGACAGGTGGGATTTCGACATCCTGGCCAGGCCGGCGACCACCCGCAGTGACTTCTTCCGGGAATTGCGGATCTGCCGCAGCCGACGGCCGATCGTCCGCGCGTCATCGTCAACGTCCACGAGACCCCCCTCTCCTCGTCGGGTCCCCTCGCCTATGCCCCGGGGCGTGAACCTCGGCGAAGAGGTGACGCAAGGCTACGCCGCGCATCCCTGGCCGCCGGATCTGACGGTCACGATCAGTTCCGCAGTAGGCCCGCATGTCCTAGTGGATGCGATCAAGCACATGGCGTCCGCCAGTGTGGACGCCACCCGGACGGGCTACACCTGACGCCTGATCTTCAGCTGCTTTTGCCGGGCGCCGCGCTTCCCGCGCTTGCCACCCCGCCACACCGGCCGCTACGACCGTTACGGCGGCCGAGGCCAGCGAAATCCCCATTTCCAGGTGCATTTTCTCATGCTGCCGTGTCGTGGTGTGCGATCAGAACCTCCTCACTCATGCCGCGCGGCGCTGGAGATCATCACGCTGGCCAGCACCGTAACCGCTGCCCTCCCGGGCGGGCCGTGCTGCTCGACGGCCGCCTCCGTTCGCCGTGAAGCCCGCCCGGTCCGGTCGGGTGGGGGGCTGATCGCCGGCTCGGCCGCTCCGGGTGACCGGGGCACTGGTCCCGGGGGGGTGCTACCGGGTGGCCGTTCGGCGGTGGCGACCGCGCTCGGCGACCTGCTCCAGCAGCGCGCCGCCGATTTGGGACCACACGAGGCAGGGGAACCGGCGGCGGCACCAGGGCAACGGCAGGCGGTGGTAGCGCCAGAGGATGGGGCGGTGGCGCCAGGTGAAGCGGCGGCAGGCGCGGCAGCGGCCCGCGCGGGTAGCCGGCTGGTGATCCAGCAGGACCGAGCGCAGCGCGTCGATCGCCCCCGTGTGGTAGCCCACCCGCTCCAGCTCGGCCAGCTCACCCCACACCGAGCGGACGAATGCACGCTGGTGGGGGCGCTCGGCCAGCCACTCCACGGTCCGGGCCGGCAGGTCGGCATCGGGTCGCGGCGGGCGAGTCGACATGACGGGCTCACCCCGGCGTCACGGCGGCCCGGTCACCGGGCATCCGAGGCCAGTGTGAGCAGTCGGTCTCGCAGTTGCTGGTCGGTGATCGTGGGTGCGTCGTCGGCCAGCGTGATCACCTGCCGCGGTGTGTGGCGCAGCCGCCTGATCTCCCCGGCCGCCGCCAGGTCGGCGAGGTGAGTGGGACGCGGGTGGGGGTTGACCGCGCTGATTACCCAGTTCAGGCCGCACGTCATGCATGACCATGTGTGGATCGGTGGTGCGGTGCCGGTGGTCCGCAGCACACCGGTGGTGGCCCCGCATCCCGGGCACGACTCGGCGGTGTCGTGGACGTCCTGACAGGGGTCCTGGGCGGGCATCGTTGTTGGTCACCTCGGGTTGGTGTGGGTGGGCCGGCCGGCCGCCGGGAGCGGGCACGGGGGGACAACGCTCAACCGGCGGCCGAGCCGGAGATCTACTCGCTGAGCGAGCGCGCTGGGTGGTCAGCGCGGGTGCCCACGAGGTGCAGGATCGCCGTCGCCATCCGGACGGCTTCCCCCTCGGTGAGCCGCACGGCGCCGGAGTTCAGGCTGTGGATCATCCACGTGCCACCGGCCTCGCGGATCGCCAACAGCGTGCAGGCGGTGCCGTCGTCGGTGCGGGTGCCGGGGACCGATACCTGCATGGGGTACGCCCGGGTTCGGGGTAGATCGGTCACGTGAGGGAGTCCTTTCCTTCGGGGGGTGTGTGGAACCGGCCGGCCGCCGGGAGCCTGGAGCACGGGGGGCAAGGCTCAACCAACGGCCGGCCGGGCTTTCCTCACCTCGCGGAGGCGTCCGCGAGGAAGATCAGGTGGCAGCGCTCGCACCTCAAGCCGGGCGGCGGCTGATCGTGCTGGGTGAGGCCCGTGATCATCAGGTCACCGCACCGGGCCTGGAGCACACCGCTGGGATGCTCACCCTCGGGCAGCAGCAGGTGCGCGTGATAGTCCAGCGGGGACCGCGCCCAGCGTGCCAGGTTCTTCACCGGGCGCTCCTGGCCTTGCTCGTGCTTCGGGCGGGGGTAGGTCGGCCATGCGGTGCCTTGTGGTGGTGTTGCGGGTCGGTCCGGTGCAAGGTGCCCCACAAGATCTCGCTGAGCAGGGCGACCGCGATCATCCAATCCCACCAGCCGATCCCGCAACTGCTCGTCGCTCAGCCCGGGCGCCTCCACGGCCAGGGCCAGGACCTCAGCCAGCACCGACCGGTAGGCACCCAGCGCCACCGTCGCGCACAGCAGCTCCAGGAATACCCGGCCGGCGTCATTCACCGCGCACCTGGGAACCGCGGCGGTCGGGGCACAGGGTGCTGTGCGTCCGAGGGTGGTCATGTCGACGACGCTAGGTGTCCAACGGGTCGAGGTGGACCCCCTGCGGTGTACTGGAGCCCCGGTACCGGACACCCCGCGAGAAGGGGTGTCCGGTACTGTCCCGGCCATCAACAGGGGGTGACCAGTTTGCGCAGTGGCCGCAACCACGCCGACGAGGCTGCGCGCCTGCACGCCGAGGGCGCCACTTACGGTCAGATCGTCGCTACGTGGACCAAACGCGACAAAATCGGTGCGCTCACCGCTGCGCGTCTTGCCCACGGCCTCACACAGCGCCAAGTCGCCGACCGGTGGAACGAACTATGGCCCGACCCTGAGCACCCGATGAGCGCCAAGACCATCAGCTACTGGGAAACCGGGAGTCGCCAGCCGTCCCGGGACTCGTTAAACAAGTTAGCGTTTTTGTATCGCTGCTCGGCTGGGGTGCTCCTCGACGGCCACGACTACACCTACCTCGACCCGGCTGCGCACGACGGGGCGCGCCACGTGCAGCTGCTGTCGGTGTCCCTCGCCGTCGTAGTTCGTGTTCAGGATGTGCTGCTCGTGCATCGCCGAGACAACACCGAGGGCACGTTCTGGGGATGGCCGACTGGAGTGGTCAAATCAGGTCGCGATCCGGCGCAGGTGGCGGTGTCCGAGACTCTTGCCGAGACGGGCGTTCACTGCGTTGTGCGCACCGCGCTCGGCACTCGCATCCATCCTGCAACCGGTGCGTTATGCGCCTATTTTCTCTGCGATCACCTCAGCGGAGAACCCGAGAACCGGGATCCCGTGGAAAACTCCGCCGTGACCTGGGCGCCTGTTCGGCGACTCACTCACTTCGTGACGACCGCAAAGATTTACCCTCCGATCCTCGAAGCGCTAGGAGTCCCTGGTGACTGACGAGCCCACCATTGTGGCCGCAGTCGTGACTGGCCCGGAGGGCGTCCTCCTCGGGCGTCGTCATGACGGCAACCCCGAGTGGACATTCCCTTCTGGTTCTCAAGAGGGGGCCGAGACCTATGCGGAGACGGCTGTACGCGAAACTTTAGAGGAGACGGGTCTCGCCGTTATCCCGCAAGAACAAATCGGGGAGCGCATACACCCTAAGACGGGGCGCCATATGGTGTACATCGCCGCTCACCCAACGGATGGAACGGCTGTCCGTGTCGGTGATCCAGATGAACTTTGCGAGGTTGACTGGTACCCGTGGGAAACGGCCGAGAGGATGCTCCCTCACCTATTCGAGTCGGTCGCTGAATATCTGCGTTCCGTTTTCCGGTAACCGCGCCCCGTACCGGGCCATCCTCGGGTACGACGATCTTCTGATTACCGCGTTGGTTCCCTAAAATCTGCAAGGCCCGCTGATCTTCACTGCGGTGGCCTGGTCCGCGTCCACCACCAGCGTCCAGGCCGAACTGGGCAAACAAGGTCGATCACTTACAGGACCTCACGGGTCAGACACCCTCATGTCCGATTTTTTCAATGGGGGCCGTCCTCGCAAACCCCGCGCGTGTGGAGGCGATGGGTGATCTTGGGGCGCTGGTGACCGTGATCGTCGTGACCTGTCGCACGGTGCGGGCTGCCGAGCGGGCAGCGACAATGCCACCACCCGCCGGTGCCGGTGACCAGAGTTACGGCGGTAGTGGTCAAATCGGACATTTCCCGGCTACCGGGTCCGGGCGCGGGTGATCACCGCCGCGACGTTCTCCACGGTGCAGTGCTCGAACCCGGCCAGCCAGATCAAGGAGGCGCGCTCGGCGTCGGACAGGTCCCACCGCTTGGCTTCACGGGTGGCGGTGATCAACGGCCGGTACTCACCCCGCACGCTCACCCACCCGAACCCAGCCGCGATAGCCCGAGCGGCGCCGCGCAGGGTCCACCACGACAGCGCCAACCCGTAGGCCGGAGCGCGCCAGGCGTGGAATGTCTATTTACGACTCCGGCCCCGCTTTCGCCGTGTCCCCTTCTTCTTTGACGCCTTAGTTTTCTCCCTGGTACTGAAGTGGTAAAGCAGGGAAACGACAACCACGAAGATGATGGCGCTGAAAATGACTCGAAAAATAGCCGTAAGCACGTCGACGACTTCGTGTCCGTACAATTCAACCAGGCCAGTCAATACGGCAAGGCCAGTCAAACCGGCTATCCCCTTGGCTGCGTCAGTTAAAGATTTTCTTAACCATCGCTGATCTGCCCTCCCGACACCGGATCGAGAAGCGGCAAGTGCGATGATGAACGAAAAGGTAGCACAGTACTCAAAAATCACACCGGTCGGGGAGTGGACAAGTATAGAAACGCCCACCAGCGCGAGGCCAAGTGTAACCATCATTAGCGTTAACCTCGTTGCGCGAATGACCACCGGGCCGTCGGGTGAGGTTAAGGTCAGCCTTGCGCTATGGTCTATAGAATCAAAAAGGCCGCGTATGCCAAGAGATTTTAACAGCGACCAGCGATTAATGAGGTGCCTCTTATAATCGGCAAGTACCGCAGCATTACGTACGTCTTCGGGCCACCGTGCGAAACCTTGGCGATATGGCAGCGTATCGCTATGAGATCGCATACGCAGAAAGCTGCGACCCTGAACATCCAGAGCAACGCCTTCGCCCTCTAGTTGATTTTCCCATCGCCTCTGGTTTGGGTTAATGCGGTGGCCATCCGTTTTGCGTGCCTGTTCCTCCCTGTGCTCATGGCATTTGCGCCACTCGCCGAACACCTTATTAAGACAACGCTCTTGCTTTACTGCGGGATAGTAAGTAGCCGTAATGAAATAAGTTACTTTTTTGAGACGGCCTCCAGGGTCGCGACCAGGGAAGATGCCGATGAGCGTGCTTTGGTTATTCCATTACGGCTCCTGACGCGCTGCTGAAGCTGGAATTCCACACGGCGCTCATCACCGCAACGTCGGTTGAGAAATTAGTGCAAGCGATCCGTTGCCACGGACACAGCTACTCTCTCTCCTGCGCCCCCACACTGCTACGCGCCCCGATCCTCCTGGGGCATCTTCCCCTGTGCGCGGCGTTCGACCGCAGCCACGAATCCAGCCATGGACCCAACTGCAAGTCCAAGTCCACTTAAAAAAACACCATAAAAAGCGACGGGCTGTGACCATGATGAGAACGAATTCCCGAACGCGGCGAACACCATGCCCACGAGGTTAACCAAGGCGCCAACGATAACCCCGGCGTACTTGAATTTTCTTGTGAGGACATCCGTGAGTGCGGCTGCTAGCCCAAAGGCCGTGCCACTAAGAAGCGAAGTTGAAAAACTTGCTACTTCCATAGCTTCCCTAAAAGCTCCCCCAAAAACAAAGAACGAAGAAAAAACAGAGAGCGTGCACATGATGCCGCCGATAAATCCGGGACGAAACCTGGACGGTCGAGTCACAACCTCACTTGCGACCGAAATTCCGGCCAAAATTCCGGCCGGCAGACCGGACGTCAGAATGTCGACACCACCGTCTGTTGATGAGAATAAGATCGTGAACTCGACCCCAAACACTCCACCGACGCAGAGGATGACCTTGACCACCTTGACCAGCGCGATACGAAAACTAGCCCCACGAGAATACTGGACTGCTCGTGGCTCACGTCTGGCATGGTTACGGCGATGAGTGGCACGATAGGCGAGAGCACGAAGGAGGAACCCGACCGCAGTAGGTAACTTGAGCAGCGTGGGGAGGTCCGCAAGGAGGTCGATCAACTCCTCCCCGCGAACCGTGGCCCGCTCAGGATTGTCGGTGTAACGGAAACGGACTGACCATCGCATGAACTTGTCAGCCAGCCAGGGGGTGGTCTGGTAAGACTCCATCACGAGCAGGCCCACAACGGCGGTAACGACAGCGGTAAGGAGTACCTGCCCCAGGTTAATGCTCACCGAGCACCTCCCGCGAAGAGGCTGCTCAGCCAGCCGGTAAACGTCAAGCCGGGCTCGGTGGGTCGTTGCGGACAACCCCGTGCGTCAGGACGGCGCGCTGTCAATAGGCGAACAGCCGAGACGGCGCCGGTCGGGGTGAGTCGGTAGAAGCGTCGCCGTGGTTTGTTCGGCTGTGGGTGGTGATCTTCCCAGCGGCCAGTGATCCAGTCGGCGTCCTCCAGGCGGTCAAGGACTCCGTACACGGTCGGCCCCGAGCGCGCCGTGGCCTTCATGATCGCCCAGCCGTGAAGCTCCTGCTTGTCGTTGTCAAACGCCTCCAGGAGCACTTCCACGACGTCTAGCAGCGGGTTAGTCACCCGGACCGGTCCATCCATGGGGTTATCTTACCTAAGTCAAGTACGCCAGCAAGGGCTATCCTGGGGCGGAACACTCCGGTGAGAGGTGCGAACGTCAGGCTACTGGTCACCCTCCCGGGTCCGCCGGGCGCGGGTGATCACCGCCGCGATGTCTCCACGGTGCAGCGCTCGAACCCAGCCAGCCAGGTCAGGGAGACGCGCTCACCGCCGGACTGAGCTACGCCGTCCAGCGCATCGAGCGGCACGGCCAGCTGCGTGCTGGCGATGGGGATGGAACCGTTGCTCATGGTTCGGACCCTCGGAGTCCGATCAAGGCTCTGGCGCGCTGGTGTTCCCGCACCGCGCCAGGGCCGTCGAGCCTGGGGCCGTTTGTTGCGCGCCGGTACGACGGTGGTGCGCGAGCCTCAGAACGTCCACTGGGGATGGCACCAGAGTCCACAGTGGGCAGTAGATGATCTCCCTTTGTCCGCAGCTTGTCCGCAGGACGTCCGCAGTCGGCCAACGGTGGCCAACGCTGCCAAACGGCGTCGGCGCAGGTCAGAGCGATGATAGGTCCTATCGATGCTGGTCGGAACGTTCGGGTAGGCGTTCCGCTTCACCGTGTAGTTCCCGACTCTGGTTTACGCCGGTGCCAGCGCCGTCGTGCGCAGATCGGTCGGCACCCGCGACACCACCTCGGCGCCAGCCGCCATCACTGCGGCCTGCCCGGTCGCCACCGCCTCAGCGTCATCAGCGCCCTGAGCGGTCACCTCGATCTCCACGACCCTCCGCTCACGGTCAGCGGACACCGCCGAGTCCAGCACACCCGGGGCGTGCTTCTCCTGCTCCAGCAGAGCCTCGGTGACCGCGTCGGCGTGCTCGAACAGGTCAACGTCGCCGATGACCAGGAATGTCCAGTGGATGCCCACACCGACTGTCATCGCGCACCTCCCTCCCCTGCACACGGTACCCGTGCCGCTCGGTGACTCCCAGTAGTTTCGCGACTTCAGAAACGTTCTGACTCGCTCTGCCGATGTTCCGTGAGCGGCGGGTGCTGGGGACCGCCTCGATCCGGGGGTCACCGGGATGGGGGAGCGCGCAATGGTGTGTATCGGGCATTGGGTCACGCTGAAAGACGGGAGGAGGGTGTGCATCCCGGATAAGGGGTCTGCGATCGCCGTGGCCCTGACTGCGGTGATGGTCACCTCAGGGCTCGCCGGGGGGGTTGGCCGCCACCGCAGCCGTCGGCGGCATCGACTCGGTGGTCGGGCAGAGCATCGAAACCCGCACGACCAACAGTAAGGAATCGGCACGCAAGGGGCAGTACGACGAGACGTGGGAGCGACTGCGACTCAAGCCTCTCAGACAACCGCTGAAACAGATCGATCGCGAGTTCCAGTGCGCCCTGCGCTCCACCGGTCAGGTGCAGCAGTTCTTTGTCCGTGAGCCTTGTCGCTCGCTGCAACGCACGCTGATACCGCTAGCCGATGCGCAGGGCAACACCATCATCGTGGCGATTGCGTGGGTACGGATGGTCAACTCCAGCAGTGCGGTCCGGTTGGCCGATCTGATCGACGCCGACGGAACCGGCGGCATCCAGCCCCTCGCTGGTGCGCTGCTGGGGTACGACGGGATCCAGTTCACCGGCCGGCATTATGCGGTGCGCCGATCCGGGGACCTGGTCGTGATCGCCGAGGCGACCCCGTGGCGCGGCCAGCCATCCGGCGCGGTGCTCGACAGCATCGCCTCGGTCGCGGCAGAATTCCCGCCCCTGTGAGTTCGCAAGCCCGCAGCGTCGGTCTCAAGGCGCCTCTAGACGGACGGAAATGAAGATCCAGATTGCAGGATCAGTGCAGGTCGGGAGCCTCCTGGGTGGCCCTGGCGTGTTCCCAGGTCGTAGCGTCGCCAGGTCGCGAACCGGTCTGGCGTGCCTCCGCAATTTCTAGGTAGAATCCTGGGTACATTGTGGGAAGGAACGAGCGGTGAACGTCAATACTCAAGACTTGATCAGTGTGACCGAGGCCAGCAACAGGGGTGTGTCGCGACTGATTCAGGATGCCGCCGCTGGGCGAACTCAGGTCGTGCTTCGGAACAACAAAGCCGTTGCGGCCGTGGTCAGTATCGATGCCGTCGAGCGGCTTGCGCGGCTGGAGGAGCTGGAGGACGACTTGCGCCTGTTGAGCGTGGCACTCGCCCGGACAGTGACTGACAGCGGCAGGCGGTACAGCTTGGAAGAGGTGGCCGCCGAGCTCGGCGTCGATCTTGACAGCCTGACGGACGACTAAGGCAGCGCGGGGGATGGCCGAAGTCCGGCTGACCGAGGACGCGCGCGAGGACCTGCATGACCTGGACGGTGCCGCGCGCGTCGTTGTCGTGAAGAGGCCTCAAGAAGCTTCAGACGGATCCGGAGAAGCGCGGATCACCCTTGGGTAGCAAGCTCAGCGGCAACCTCACGACGTTCCGGAAGCTGGTGGTCGGTGATCGCGACTATCGCATCGTCTACCGGGTAGACCCGGACGGCTCGGTAGTCGTGGTGTGGGTGATCGGTCGGCGCAGTGATGACGAGGTTTATCACCTGGCGGTGTCGCGGCTACGGCTGCATCCAGACCAGGCTGCCCAGGAGTTCGCTGGTGCGCTGGACGAGATCTGGCGCGGGTAGCGGACGATCACAGCGCGTTGTGGAAGATGATGCCGAGCACGTGGCGGTCTCCGCTGTGCACCGTGCTGACGTCGTGGCGTAGCGCCACCCTGCGGTAGCCGCGTGCGCCTGGGGCGGGTCGGTGTCGGACCGGGAAGATCAGGCCTTCGCCGAGCCCTGGCCGGTTGACCATTGGGCGTGTGGTCGTTGTTCGACGAATACGCTCTCGCCGCCGGTGAAGTCCTCGTCCGGCTTGTTGAGCAGGAGCGTGACTTGCAGGGGGAACGTCAGGTTGCCGTAGATGTCCTGGTGCAGGCGGTTGTATCCGCCCGGGCCGTAGCGCAGCAGCAGTGGGGTGGGCTGGTGTTGGCTGGCTTTGGCGCACCGATCGAGCAGTTCGGGCAGGTTGTCGGGGAAGCTTTGCTCGCCGAGCAGGCCGGCCCACCGGTTCGCGATGTGGGCCAGCGGTGGATAGAGGTGGGTTCGCAGGTTCTGCACGAGTGGCACCAGGGGATTAGCGAAGTAGCGGTAACTGCCTTCGCCGTAGGCGTGCCGGGCCAGCACCACTGTGCTGCGGAAGGTGCCGTCGTCGCGGTCGAACAAGTCGATCACCTCGGCGCACTGCCGCGCGGACAGCAATGCTGGTGTCCGCGCGAAACCGATCCGGTCCAGCTGTTCGGCCAGTTCTAGCCAGTCCAGCGTGGCCAACTCCGGTGGCACCGGGCCGCTGTTCATCATCGACCAACACGTCCAGGTGCTCTAGGGGTTGCGCATCATCAATTCAACCATGTCCGGGGGCGCTGGCTGCTGCGGCTGGAGTCCGCTCAGCTCATCGCGCTGGCCAGTACCTGGTCGATCTCCCCGGCGAGCTCGATGTCCTGACCGGTGATCCCGCCGTGGGAATGCGTGCTGCAGCGGAAGGTCACCGTGCGCCAGCGGATGTCGATATCGGGGTGGTGGTTGCGGGCTTCGGCGATCTCGGCCACCGCGCGGACCGCCTCGATGGCCGCCGGGAAGCTGGGCAGCTTCGCGGTGCGCACGATCGCGTCACCGTCGCGCTGCCAATCGGTGAGCCCCGCCAGGGCATCCCGCACCTGCTCGTCGTCCCAGAGTGTCGTCATGCCCCCATCTTGTCGTACTGGTGGCGATGGGTTAGACCGACACGTCGACGTCGATGTCGGAGTAGAGCAGGATCGGCCGGCCGTCTGGATCGGCGACGTAGGCCACCCGCTCTCCCAGGGAGGGCCAGTCTGTGGGTTCGTAGAGGATAGGCGTCCCTGAGGCGCGGAGCCGACTCACCTCAGCATCAACATCGTCAGTTTTCAGATACAGCACGTGGGAGACCGGCTCGCCGGAAACGCCGGGGCGCAAGCCGTGCCAAGGATCGTCCGGCGAGGCGAACCAGAGCTCGTGGCCGTCGAAGACCAGTCCAGCGGCCTCGATCGGCTCGGTCGGGTCGACGGGCACGCGGTATTTATGTTCGAATCCGAACGCCTCGACGTAGAAATCGACCAGGCGGTTGATGTCGCTGCTATAGACCATGAAAGAGAAGGTTTTAAACTGCATGCCGTTGCCTCCGCTGGATCGTATCTCCAACATGCGGTGCTCGTGGCGACGAGGTGGTCGGCTTGCTCAGGCCGACACGTCGCCGCTTATCTCCGAATAGAGCAGGATCGGGCGCCCGTCCGGATCGGCGACGTAGGCGAACCGCTTTTCGAAGGGCTGATCGGTGGGTTCTTTGAGGATGGGCGTCCCTGAGGCGCGGAGTCGGCTCACCGCAGCGTTGACATCGTCAATTTCCAGGCACAGCATGTGGGAGGGTGGTTCGCCGGAAACGCTGAGGCGCGAGTCGTGACAAGAGCAGCCCGGTGAGACAAACCAGAGCTCACGGCCGTCAAGGACCAATTCGCTCTCGACCGGCTCGGCCGGCTCGGCGGGCCAGCGGTATTTCTGTTCGAATCCGAACGCCTCAACGTAGAAATCGACCATGCGGGTGATGTCGCTGGTGCACACCATGAAACACATGTTTTTACACGTCATTCCCCTGCCTCCACTAATAATTCATTCCCCTGCCTCCAAAGGATCTCATCTTTAATACGGTCCTCGCCTGGATGTGAACGTTCGTGTCGCTGTAGTCCGCGCCCCTCGTGCCAGGATTCGGTTACGAGGTAGTCGGCTTCGAAGTAGATGCGAACCACTTCGGTCACGTCAATGCGGAAAGCAGCCCACTCCGGGTTCGAATACATGACAGTTTCGACCCCGTGTCCGGCAATCTTCGCGTCGCCACGCCAGTCGCTCATGTCATCGTTGACATAATCCGTAGTCGGGCTGTGTAGCACAAGCCGTGGATCCCGGCGCAGATCAGCAGCCTTCACCGAGTCCGAAAAAATCATGGAAAGCCAAAATTCGCCGTCTAAGAACGCTAAACTGACTCCGCTGAGCCGTGGTGACCCGTCTCGCCGCAATGTCGCTACCGTCACGGATGTGCGACTCGCGAAGAGCTTAAGTACCTGCTGCGCGAACTCTGGCTCCGCTGCGGCGATTTCGCTCCACCTAGTCATGTGTTCTCCTT
>JBOHFY010000190.1:0-6014 GCA_050699895.1 Pseudonocardiaceae bacterium | reverse complement strand
CCCGTGAGCCCCGCTGGACCACATCAGCGGGGCTCACGGCCGCTCCGCGCGTGGACTACTCGAGGGGGGGAGGGCCGGCCGAGCCGCTCGGCCATCCATACGCTAGTGCGCACCCGGGCGGCGAGGTCGACCCCGTGCTCGATGCCGAGCCCGTCGAGCATCCACACCAGGTCCTCGGTGGCCAGGTTGCCGGTGGCCGACTCGGCGTAGGGGCAGCCGCCCAGCCCACCGGCCGAGGCGTCCACGCAGCTCACCCCAACGCGCAGAGCGGCATAGGTGTTGGCCAGCGCCTGGCCGTAGGTGTCGTGGAAATGCACCGCGAGGGCCTCAATCGCGACGCCGGCCCGGACGAACCCGTCCAGCAACGCGGCGACGTGACCCGGGGTGGCCACCCCGATGGTGTCGCCCAGGCAGAGCTGGTCGCAACCCAGCTCAAGCAGCCGGCATCCGACGCCGAGCACCTGGCCGACCGGCACGGCGCCCTCCCACGGGTCACCGAAGCACATCGAGAGGTACCCGCGCACCCCGAGACCACTCTCCTTCGCCCGGCGCAGCACCGGGGCGAACATCGCGAACTGCGCGTCGAGGTCGCGGTTGAGGTTGCGCCGGGCGAAGCTCTCGGTGGCCGAAGCGAAGATCGCGATCTCGGTGACGCCGGCCGCCAGCGCCCGATCCAGCCCCCGCTCGTTGGGCACCAGCACGGGGTAGCGCACCCCGTCACGAGGCGTGAGGCGCCCGAGCAGCTCCGTGGCGTCGGCCAGCTGCGGCACCCAGCGCGGGTGCGCGAAGCTGGTCGCCTCCAGGACCCGCAGCCCCGCGGCGGCCAGCCGATCCAGGAACTCGGCCTTGACCTCGACGCCGAGCACCGCCGGCTCGTTCTGCAAGCCGTCGCGCGCCCCGACCTCCCAGATCATCACCTGGGCAGGCAGCCCGGCCGCCGGGTGCGGGTCTGGCAGGCCGGCGTCCCTGGCGGTCATGTGGGCTCCGGCCCCAGGCTCACCTCGTAGTTCAGCAGCGAGTGCACTCGCTCGATCTGGGGAATGTCGTCGAACTCCAGCGACTCGGCGGAGGCCGACTCGACAATCAGCGTGCCGCAGCCCAGGATCCGGTCAATGAGGGAATGCCGGAACTGCACGCTGTTGATCCGGTTGATCGGGATGTCGATGCCGCTGCGGGACAGGATGCCCTCCCGGATCAGCACCCGCCTGGTCGTGAGCACGAAATGCGTGGTGCGCCAGCGCAGCAGCGGCGTCACGGTCAGCCACAGCACGCCAGCACCACCGAGCACGGCCAGCCCGATCCACCCGTAAGACCGCCAGGACTGCCCGTCGACCCACCCGGCGGCATAGAAGCCGAGCCCGACGATGATCAGGAAGGCCAGCACCGGCAGCACCAGTATCTTCCAGTGCGGGTGTTTGTGGACCACCACTCGCTCATCGCTCCTGAGCAACTCATCTGGGTAAGGCAAGACTCCTCCTCGTCGCCACACTGATCACGGTACCGCCGCGGCGGCGCCACCGCGGGCCGGTACAGTCCGCCGAGGGCGTGATGGCCGCACCCGTGGGGGCTACCACCATGGAGGCGAAGGGCGTTGCCGCTCCCGATCACGACCCCCATGAATGACGCCCATGAATGACGCCCATGAATGACGACTGTCGCGCAAACCCAGGCGTGCGGTGCGGTGCTATCGCGGTGACCATGCTGGGGCTGCTCGTGGCTGGCTGCGGTGCCCAGGTATCAGGTGCCCCGGCGTCGAAGACGCCCGCGCCGGCGGTGGCCGATTCCCGGCAAGTCCAGATGTGCACCATCCTGACGGGTGCCGAGCTGACCACGCTGGGGGTGCGGCTGGACACCCGTAGAAAATTCAACAAAATGGGCGTGGTCGGGTGCCGGTGGCTGGGCAAGCCCTTCACCCTGAGCCTGGCGCGGGACAACGACACCCTGGCTGGCTACCAGGCTAGCCGACATGATCCAAAGTTTGTCAACTTCGTGGACAACACCGTGAACAGCCGAGCCGGGGCCCACTTCGGAGTGGACCCTAGCGGCTCGCACTGCGCACAACTGATCGATGGCGGATCGGTGTCGCTATCGGTCAGTGTGGCGGTACCCACCACCGTGAATCCTCGGCCAGTCGATCCGTGCGCCGAGGCGTTGCGGATCGCCCAGATGATCGAGCCTCGGTTGCCGCAAGCGCCGAAGTAGCGCCGATCAGGTCACTCGGATCGCTGTCCCGACTGTGTCCGGCCGCCGCGCTCGCGGGACACTGCGCTTACTCGGCGCGGACGTGTGCCGCGAGCGCGGCGGCCACGGCGCACAGGAGGCACACCAGCACGAGCGCCGAGCGCAGCTCGGTGGCTTCGGCCAGCAGCCCGATCACCGGCGGCCCGATGAGGAACCCGCCGTAGCCGGCCGTGGTGATAGCGGCCAGGCTGGGAGCCGCCGCGTGGTCCCCCCACGCGCAAGCGCGCAGCGTGAGCGGGAAGACAACGGACAGGCCCAGGCCCATGAAGGCGAAACCGACGATGGCCGCGACCGGGCTCGCCAGCGCGAGCGCCACGCCGAGGCCGACCGCGGCGAGCAGCCCGCCGGCACGAGCGGTGAGCGTCGAACCCGCGCGGGCGGCGACTCGGTCGGCAGCGAGCCGGCCCACGCCCATGCACAGCGCGAATGCGGCCAGTCCGAGCGGCACCAGCCTGGCGGTCGCGCCGACCTGCGTGCGGAGGTAGACGCCACTCCAGTCGAAGACCGCCCCCTCAGCCAGCATCGCGCAGAACGCGATCACACCCAGCGCGGCGAGGCGACGACTCGGCCGCGCCAACAGCGGCGCATCGGGATCTCCCCGGTCGCGCAGGAGCCCCGGCGCGAGCGCCGCAGCGAGCACCGAGCCCACGAGGGCGCCCGTCGCCAGGTACGGCAGCGTGGCGACGCTGGCGGTCACGGCCGCGACTCCCGCGCCGGTGAGCGCGCCGAATGCGAACGCGGCGTGCAGTGAGCTGAACAGCGCGCTGCCGGATGCCCGCTCGAGCGCGATGCCCTGCGCGTTCATCGCGGTGTCCAGGACTCCGCTCGCCACACCCACCAGTAACATCGCCAAGAGCAGTGTCACGGTGTTGACCGCGAGCCCCGGCAGGACCACCGCCCCCAGGTAGAGCGGGGCGGCGGCCACGATGGGGCGCGATCCGATCCGGGCCGCCAGTGCCCCGACCGCCGGTTGGACCACGAGCAAGCCGACCGGGCCGCCGAACAGGGCGATCCCCAACTCCCCCGGCGAGAGCTGGAGGTGTTCCTGGATCACTGGCAGCCGCGTGTACCAGGAGCCAAACACGGCACCATTCAGAAAGAACGTCCCGGTGACCGACACCCGAGCCCGCGCGAGCGACACCGCACCTGCTTGCCGAGCCCTACCAACCGGGCCCACCAACGAACCGCGTGATCCTGACAATTTCCGCCCTCACCGTCTGTCGCGGCCGGAAGTCATCCGGTTCAAGTACAGCGACCGCCTGAAGCATAAACGAGTCTTCCAACGACGCTAAGCGATTAATCGACGGCACGGTCACCAGCGCCACGCGGAAATCCAGCCTCGGCAGCAACGCGACGAGGGCCGGCGTCAACGTCGATGGCAAGTTGCTCACCAAGACATCGCAGCGCACGGTGGGCAACACAGCCAAGGCGTCGCCCTGGATGACCCGCGCGTGCGGGAGCCGCTTGCGCAGCTGCGGAGTCAGGCCAGCGTCATACTCAACGACCGTCAAGCTCTGGCAGACTGGTACGCGCTCGGCTACTGTCCCGATGCCAGCGCCCACCTCCACGACGTGGTCGGTCGGCTGGATGCCCGCCGCCTCGATCAGCAGCGCGAGCTTGGCTGGGTTGCTGAGAAAGTGCTGGTCGAGATCAGGATCGAACATGCGTCACGTCACCGACCGACAACGCCCGCCGCTGCCCACCGGACAGCACCACCAGCCGGCCTTCGGTGTCAATCTCGACCGCGGTGCCGGTGAGCTCGCCCCGCCCCGGTAGCTCCACCCGGACCCGCTCGCCCAGGGTCGCGCAGCGTCGCTGGTAGGCCTCCCGCACACCGGAGGCGACCGGATCGCCCCCATGGGCACACCACTGCCGCAACTCAGCGTCCAGAGTGCGCAACAGCGCTCGCAGCAGCGGGTCGCGGTCGGTGCAGGCGGCGTGCTCGATGGCCAACGAGGTCGCGTCAGGCACCGGCAGCTCGTCAGGCCGCAACGTCACGTTGAGCCCGATGCCCACCACCACCCCGCTGCCCACCGCCACCGCGGGGCCTGCTGGGACAACCTCGGCGAGGATCCCGGCCGCCTTGCGCCGCTGGGTTCCCAGCAACAGGTCGTTGGGCCATTTCAGCGCCGAGGGCAGCTCACCCAGCGTGCTGACGGTCCGGTCCAGCGCCACCCCCACGAGCAGCGGTAGCCAGCTCCAGCGGGCCCGCGGCACCTCGGTGAGCCGCAACAGCACCGACAGCGCCAGCCCCGACCGAACGGGGGCGACCCAGCGGCGCTCGGCCCGCCCACGCCCGGCGCTCTGGTGCTCGGCGACCAGCACACTGCGATCCGGTGCCCCGTGCCCGGCCGCGGTGGCCAGCGCGGTATTCGTGGAGGGCACAGTGGCGACGACGTCCAGCGCCGCGTAGGGCCCGGCCGGCGCCACCAGAGCCCGGCGCAGCGCGTCCTGCCGCAGCGGCGGTCGCTCAAGATCGGACCACATGGTCTCCAGACGCTACCTTTAAGGTCGGGCGTCATGAGCAGCGCCACAGATCCGATCAACACCGGGCCGATCAACCCAGGGCCGATCAACGGGCCGGATGCCCACACCACCGCGGGCAAGCTCGCCGATTTGCTGCGCCGCGACGCCGACGCGGTGCACGCGGGGTCCGCCCGCGCCGCGGCGCGCCAGCACGCCAAGGGCCGCAAGACCGCCCGAGAGCGGATCGACCTGCTGCTGGACGCCGGATCATTCCTCGAGCTTGACGCGCTGGCTCGGCACCGCGGCACCAATTTCGGCCAGGAGGCCCACCGGCCCTACGGCGACGGCGTGGTCACCGGCCACGGCACCATCGACAACCGGCCGGTGTGCGTGTTCAGCCAGGACGCCAGCGTCTTCGGCGGCAGCCTCGGCGAGGTGTACGGCGAGAAGATCGTCAAGGTGATGGACCTGGCGATGCGGACCGGCTGCCCCATCATCGGGATCAACGAGGGCGGCGGTGCCCGGATCCAGGAGGGCGTCGTCTCACTGGCGCTCTACGGTGAGATCTTCCGACGCAACACGCACGCGTCCGGGGTGATCCCGCAGATCTCGCTGATCATGGGCTCGTGCGCGGGTGGGCACGTCTACTCCCCCGCGCTGACCGACTTCACGGTGATGGTCGACCAGAGCTCCGCCCTGTTCATCACCGGCCCAGATGTGATCAAGACGGTGACCGGCGAGGAGGTCGGTGTCGAGGAGCTCGGCGGCGGGCGGACGCACAACACGAAATCCGGCAACGCACATTATCTCGGCACCGACGAGGAAGACGCGCTGTCCTACGTCAAGGAACTGCTGTCGTTCCTGCCGTCGAACAACCTCTCCGAGCCACCGGTGTTCGACGCTGTGCACATCAGCCACGGGCCGGTGGCCGACACGCTCACCGACGCCGACCGGGAACTGGACACGCTGATCCCCGATTCGGCGAAAACACCCTATGACATCCACGAGGTGATCGCCCGGGTCGTCGATGAGGGCAAATTCCTGGAGGTGCACCAGCTGTTCGCGCGCAATATCGTCGTCGGCTTCGGTCGCGTCGAGGGCCGCAGCGTCGGGATCGTGGCCAACCAGCCCGCCCGGCTGGCGGGCTGCCTGGACATCAACGCCGCCGAGAAGGCCGCCCGGTTCGTGCGGACCTGCGATGCGTTCAACGTGCCGGTGCTCACCTTCGTCGACGTGCCCGGTTTCCTGCCCGGCACCGGCCAGGAGTGGAACGGCATCATCCGGCGCGGCGCCAAACTGATCTACGC
>JBOHFY010000189.1:0-4159 GCA_050699895.1 Pseudonocardiaceae bacterium | reverse complement strand
GCTGGCCAAGCGGCTGTCGATCCCCGAGGACGTCCTGGTGTTGTGGATCGACCTGGCCTACGCCGCTGGCCTGCTTGGCCACGCCGACGCCGAGTACGCCCCGACGCAGGCCTATGCGCAGTGGCGGGCCGGGGAGCCCGGCCGGCAGTGGGCCGCCTTGGCCGAAGCGTGGTTCCTGCTGGAGCACGCCCCGACCCGCCGGGAAACCAACAGTGACAAGGAACATCCGCCGCCGTTGCCGCTGGCCTCGGCCGCTGGGCTGCTGCGGCGCGCGCTGTTGTCGGCCGCCCAGTCGGGTGCGTCGGTGGGTGCGGCGAGTAAAGAGGTCGACTGGTTCTGCCCGCTGCACGGCTACGACGCTGAGCAACGTGCGGTCAAGGTGGCCGCCGCCGTCCGCGAAGCCGAGTTGCTCGGGGTGATCGCTGCTGACGGGGTGTCGGAACTCGGGGAGCACCTGCTGGCCGCGGCCGGGTCCGCGCCGGAGGATGCGGTGGCGGAGCTGGCCCAGCGGTGCGCCGCGCTGCTCCCCGAGACCCCGTGCAGCGTGATCCTGCAGTCGGACCTCACGGCGGTGGTCTCCGGTCAGCCGAGCGTGGCCGTGTCGCGGCTGCTGAGCGCCTCGGCCGTCGCCGAGGCCCACGGGGCCGCCCGAACCTGGCGGTTCACCCCGGCCAGTGTCCGGGCCGCGCTCGACGCCGGGTGGAGCGCGGCGGACCTGCGCACCGAGCTGGCCGCCGTCTCGGCCCATTCGGTTCCCCAACCACTCGAATATCTGATCACCGACGTGTCCCGCCGGCACGGGCAGATCCGGGTGCGGGGGATGCGCTCCTGCGTCATCGCCGACGAGGCCCTGACCACCGAGATCCTGCACACCCGATCTCTCCACAAGCTGCACTTCAGCCGGCTCGCCCCTACCGTCCTGTCCAGCCCAACCGGTCTCGACGAGGTACTGAAACGCCTGCGCGAGGTCGGCTTGTCGCCGATGGCCGAGGACGCCCAGGGCACGGTGATCGTCGAAGCCCGTCCCGACCACCAGGCGGCGGCACCTGATCGCGTGATCGTCACGAGACCGCGATCCGTGCTGTCGGCCACCGAGTTGGCTCGGCGCCTGGCGGCCGATCCACAGGGCGCGACCATGGGGGCCGCTGCGGACTCGGATACCTTCGAGCTGTTGGCTCAGATCAACCGTCACCTCGACGACGCTGAGCTGGAACTGCTGTCCGACGCCGTGGACCACCAGACAGACGTGCTCATCACCTACCGCGACAAGAACGGCAACCGCAGTGTCCGGGCAATTCGGCCGCACCAGCTCTACGGAAAATGGCTCGGCTCCTGGTGCCACCTCCACAACGCCCAGCGCGACTTCACCATCGCCAACATTGAGGCCGTCGGCCCCGTTCGTTGATCTAGCGCTTGATGAGCTTCACCGGGCACTGCCACCACCAACCCGTTAGCCTGGGTGCCAGGGAGGGATCACGATGGCTGGCGAGGAGACCAGAGCCCGGCCGCATCGGGGCGGCTGCCCCGGCTCATGCACGAGGAGCTGCGACAGGCCCAGGACCAGACCCTCGAGGCGCCCCGGCGACGGTACGGAACCGCCACGCGGATCCTGTTCAGGCCTGGGAGCAGATTGCCTTTATCACCATCACTCATGTCCATACCCGCACAGGCATGGCCCGGCGCATACACGACCGGGTCGCCACGTCTCGCGCGCAGCAAGACAACGAGATGTTCCACCTGCTCATCATCGAAGGGCTGATCGCGAGGGCCGGACTGCCACAGCCACGGATCAAGTTCTTCTGGCTACCACAGGCGATCGCATTCGTCTACTATCAGTTGTCCTGGTTGCTCTTCGCGGTACGCCCGAGTTGGTCATACCGTCTCAATGCTGACTTCGAAGACCACGCCGAGCACGAATATATGACAATGGCTACCGAGCATCCCGAGTGGGAGAGCGAATCATTCGAATCCGAATTCGATGATGATTTCGGCCACTTCGCCTCACTCGCGGACGTGTTTCGGCAGATAGCCCACGACGAGCGGATGCACAAGCTTGAGAGCGAGGCCCTGATGAAGGAGCCCCGGTTCCGCTGACTGTTCTACTTGAGCCCCTCCGGCCCGCCGAGGTTCGTGAGCAGTACGGTGATCTGTGCCATACCGGTGGCCAGGGTGGCGAAACCCTCACGCATCTCGCGGCCCTGCTCGTCGATCCGCTGGCCCTGCTCGTCGATCCGCCGGCCCTGCTCGTCGAAACCCTCGCGCATCTCTCGGCACTGTTCGAGCTGGGTCTCCCGCAGGGCGTTGAGGGCACTGGTGTGGGCGCGTAGTTCGGCGCGGACCTCGGAGACGTCATGGTCGGCGCCGGCCGCCAGGACGCGGGCGGCGGCCGCGTCGGAGCTGGCGAGCGCGGCCTGCTCGCGGAGCTGGGCGACGTCACGCTCGACGATGGCCAGGCGGGTCTCGATGTCATCGGCGGAAGCTGGCATGGCGGCGATCGTAGCTGTCGTACCGGGGCGGCTGGTGTGGGGCGTTGCGGCCGGTGCTCAATTGCCCCGCAGAGCGATCGTCAGTTGAACGGTGTCAGCGCCATCCTCGGGTTCGCTCCGTGGCCCGGGAACGTCCCGCAGGGACAACAGGTATTCACGCAGCGCATCGACGACGTCCTCCGCCGCCTGCTCGCGGGACGGTGCCGCGGTGATGACGCCAGGCAGCTCGTGCAGGTGAGCCTGGACCCAGCCGCCGCCGACCTCTTCGAAGATCACGGTGTACGAGACCGCTATGTCGCTGCTCACGCCATCACCATACAACGGCCAGCGCCGATGCTGGTGGGCCATGTGCCCAGGTGTTGCCAACCGTGACTAGCGACCCTTGGACGCTAGCCTGTCAGCCGGTGCGCGGTGGCAGGTTGCCGATGACGTCCTCTGCGAGCGCTCTCGCCGGCCCGCACGGTTCTTCCGGCCCCTGCCGTAACGACGTGAATCGGACGTTCAGTGTCTGCTTGTCAGCGGCGGCGGCGACGATCAAGCTCCGGGCGAGCGGCGATCTAGGCGATCAGCTTGGTCCTTGCGGGGGGTGCAAGGTTACCGGCAGAATACCCATCAGCGTCATTCGGTAGGCAGCCGAATGCAGAATGTTCGAGGGGAGCGGGCGCGGGGTGGTCCCGCGACGAGGCTTCTGCGGATGGTGGGCGGATGGCCCGTCGAATGCGGGGTAACGGTGTTCAGGTGGACGGCCTGCCAATATCCCGGGGTGGGATATTGGCAGGCGTGGCGGTGTGTTGTGGTCCGTGGAGAAGTCGATCTACTCGACGGAGTACCAGCGGCTCTGCTGCCGTACTGCGGAAGCTGGGCTGACGCAGGTGCGGGTAGCGACCGAGCTGGGCGTGCCGCAGTCGTTCGTCAGCAAGTATGAATCCAGTGAGCGGCGACTGTACATGATTGAGTTCCGGCATGTGGCGCAGTAACTGGGGGTGGTGTTGGAGCGGTTGGAGGGATTAGGTAGCTGGCCCATGAGAAATGAGGTACCTGCGGAGCTATCTTGGCTGATTATGAGGTCGAACGGGCGCTTGTGGAGGACATAAAATGGGGACGTAGGGCAAACGGATGAAGAGACGGATGGGACTAGAGAGGCAGGAGCACGCGCGTTGACGCCAAACGTTGAGTCGAGACTAATGAGGTCCAGCGGGGAAAGGATGACGTATTATGCACAAGGAAAGCAGTCACAAGTACCAATCGCTCGACGGGTTCAAGTTAGGAGCAACGCTCCTTGAGCCGATGTCAAACTCGCACCCGGAGGCTGCCGTGGTACTGGTCCATGGGATTACCGCAGATAGAGATGAAGGAGGTTTTTATAGAGACATTGCGGAGGCGCTCGCCGACCAAGGACTTAGGTCCCTCCGTTTCGACCTCCGTAGCCATGGCGAGAGCGAGGGTTCAATGGAGGATCTGACGCTGTACGGCGGAGTTAGCGACATTGCCGCAACATGTCAATGGATAGAGCATCGCGTCGACGGTTTAAGGAGTATTGCTCTTGTAGCAGCTCTTGATCCCAACTGGTCGAAGCAATTGATCTTGGTGTAGATCGTCGGCGACACCGTCGATGAGGAGCACCGAGTGAGCTGTGAGCGCAGGATGGTGACCGAGGCTGATCGGGAGGAGAT
>JBOHFY010000188.1:0-6249 GCA_050699895.1 Pseudonocardiaceae bacterium | reverse complement strand
ATCCTGCGCGAGCCGCTGGCCATCCAGCGGATCGGCTCGCGCCGCGACCAGGACCGGCGGGTCAGCGAGCTACTGGACGAGGTGGGCTTAAGACCCAGCGCCGCCCAGAGCTATCCGCACGAGTTCTCCGGCGGCCAGCGCCAGCGCATCGGGCTGGCCCGCGCCCTGGCGCTGGAGCCGAAGCTGGTCGTCGCCGACGAGCCGGTCTCCGCGCTGGACGTCTCCATCCAGGCGCAGATCCTCAACTTGATGCGGGAGCTGCGCGAGCGGCTCGGCCTCAGCTACGTGATCATCTCCCACGACTTGGCGGTGGTCCGGTACATGGCCGACCGGATCGGCGTGATGTATCTCGGCAAGCTGGTCGAGATCGGTCCCGCCACCGAGGTCTGCGACCACCCCGCGCACCCCTACACCGAGGCCCTGCTCCGCGCCGTCCCCGATCTCGACTCGACCAGCGGTAACCCCGCCACGAACGGCACCGGCCCGGCGCGGCCCGCCGTGCGCGGCGAGCTGCCCTCAGCGATCAACCCGCCGTCCGGGTGCCGCTTCCGCACCCGCTGCCCGCGCGCCCAGGCGCTCTGCGCCGAGGTCGAACCACCACTACGCCCCTTCAGCCCCCACCACCTAGCCGCCTGCCACTTCCCGTTACGAGAGCCACTCAGCTCAGCAGCCGAGGTCCACGCCCCGGCTAGCCTGAAAACTTAGCGCGACGACGCTGCCCTGACGAGGGGGTTGCGCTGGCGGCGGCGAGCGCGCAACCCTGAGCGGGTTCACCGATCTAGGGGGCTGGTTATGGCAAAGCATCAGAAGCCGCCGGAGGGCTCTGACACGGACGGTGAGACAGGCCTTGATGAAGCTGATCTCGCCCAGCTGTTGCGGGAGCAAGGGGGACAGCACGCGGCGGACGACGAGGAGGGCACGGCGGACGAGGCAGACGAGGAGTGACCGAGACCGCGGTGGCGGCGGCAACGTTCCTGAACAGGCTCGTCGATGGCCTGGCCGCTGATGGGGCATTGCGGGCCGAGTGGCGCGGCGCGTTTCTCGCCGCGCCTCGACACCTGTTCGTTCCGGATCTTGTGTGGCGTAACCGTGAGGGCGGCCATGATCTGGAGCCGGTGCGCAGGCCCGACCAGCCGGACAGGTGGCTGGAGTTGGTGTATCGAGACGAACCCCTCGTCACGCAGATCAACGACGGCGCGGTGTCGGGCGGCGTGGTGAGCGACGTGGACTGCACGAGCTCGACGAGCATGCCCTCGGTGGTCGCGGAGATGCTGGCGGCGCTGCGGGTCGAGCCGGGGATGCGCGTGCTGGAGATCGGCACCGGTACCGGGTGGAACGCCGCGCTGCTGGCGCATCGGCTCGGCGGACAGAACGTCACCTCGGTGGAGATCGACCCGGACATCAGCGCGCACGCTCGCGCGGCGCTCGCCGGGGCCGGGTACGGCGCGGTCACCGTGATCACCGGCGACGGCACACTCGGCCATGGTGGCCAGGTGCGGTATGACCGGGTGATCTCGACCGCGTGTGTTTACCAGGTGCCTTACGCCTGGATCGCCCAGACTCGGCCCGGCGGGCTGGTCGTCACCCCCTGGGCCACCGAGTACTACAACGGCCACCTGCTCGCGCTGAGCGTCCAGCCCGACGGCACCGCTGTGGGCCGGATCGTCGGCAAGACCGCGTTCATGGCTGTGCGCGATCAGCGCGTCCCACGAATCCGGATCTCCGATGTGGTCACCGACGACAGTGAACGCCACACGGACAACCGACTCAGCAAGCGGCACCCCCGCTGGTACGTGGACAGCTACGAGACGAAGACCGCGATGGGCATCCGGGTGCCACGCTGCAAGTTCCGCTACACCCCACCGGCCGACGACGACCCGGACGGGATCTTGTGGTTTCTCGACCAGTGGTCCGGTTCCTGGGCGGCGATACACCACCGGCCCGGTGAGCCCGGCCCCTACCGGGTGCGCCAGTTCGGATCGCGACGGTTATTCGACGAGGTCAGCGCCGCGTACCGGGACTGGAAAGCCGCCGGGAAGCCCCCCGCGAGCGCATGGCGGATTACCGTCACCCCACACAGCCAACACACCGAACTCACCGACTAACCGGAGTGAGCGCACGCGTCAGAACAGCGTGGTATCGTGCCGCGAACTGAGAGTTCAACATGGCGAATGCTTCGGTCAGCATCAGATCAGCACAGTCCCTGGTAGCGAACCCGCTGTGCCGGAGTCAGGGGGCCTGGGTACTGGCAAGCAGGCGTATCAGCGGATGCGCGGTGGAATCATCGTCGGCCCGCAGGTGCACCAGCGCGGTGAAACCCCAGCTTGCTAGGCGCGTGAGTTGTGCCCCGAGCTTGCCGCTCCGCCCGATAGTGGCGACCCGCTGTCCATCGGCACGGAGTCTGCGGGCGGTGGCGAGTACACGGCTCACGGGGACGTCGGTGTCGTAGAGGACCGCGACGGCCGCTGGACGCAGTGTCGGATCGAGCAGATCGACAATGCGTTCGAAGCCGATCGAAAAACCGCAGGCGGGCACATCCTTGCCCAGCGATCGGCCAATCAGCTTGTCGTAGCGGCCACCGCCGGCCAGCGAGGACGGAAAGTCCGGGTGGGCAATCTCGAAGATCTGGCCGGTATAGTAGCCCATGCCGCGTACCAGCGTGGGGTCGAACTCCCATGCCACGTCGGCAGTAGCCGCCAGGTCGGCCAGCGCGCCGCTGGTAGTGGCTAGATCCGTCAAGACGTCCTCAGCCAGCGTGGGCACAGCGTCGGCCACGCCATCAATGACCTTGTCTTGGGTCAGCTCAGCGAGATCACGCACCCGAGTCAGCGCCTTGTCGATCGCGATCGCGGACAGTGCCCGGTCGTCGACCAGTTCCCGCCGCACACCGTCCCAACCGATCTTGTCGAGTTTGTCCAGGCCGATGAAGAACGTGGGCCAGCTCTCCTGGGGCAGTGCAACGCTCTGCGCGAGGGCGGACAGGAACCGCCGATCAGACAGCCGAACTCGAGTACCGGCGAGCCCCACGGCCGTCAGCGCCGCGGTGGTGGCCTCGATCAGCTCCACCTCGGCGAGCACCGACACTTCACCGATAATGTCGATATCGCATTGGTAAAACTGCCGGTAGCGGCCCTTCTGCGGGCGTTCGGCGCGCCACACCGGCCCGAACTGGAAGGACCGGAACGGGATGGGCAGCTGACTGTGGTTATTGCCGTAGAACCGGGTAAGCGGGACGGTCAGGTCGAATCGCAGACCGAGGTCGGTCAGCTCACACACCTCGGTATTGGGCTCGAGGCGTGCCGGTAACCCGCGCCGGAGAACCTGGAAGATCAGCTTCTCGTTCTCGCCGCCTTGACCGTTGGTCAACCGCTGCAGGTCCTCCAGCGCGGGCGTCTCGATGCGCTGATAGCCGAACCGATGGTAGATCTCCGCGATCGTCGCCAGCACGTGGTCGCGCACGGCTGTGCTGTCGGGCAGCAGGTCACGGGTACCCCGGGGTGGGGAATTGTCGATCTTCATCAGTCAGTCCTCGTTAGGCGCCGAGAGTTCATGCTGGGCAATACCACGTGCCGAAGCGTAACGCCGCCAGTCGACCGGATCGCCGACGTAGACATCGACGCAGCGCCCGCTGTCGCGGTGCTTGGCCGCGACGCGGCTGGCGTTAACGTAGCCAGCCGCATCCGAGCCTGGCACAACAAGAAGGTCCGCGCTCGCAGAACCCAGCGAGACCGTGGTGGTGACCGAGCGCTCCTGGTCGAGCAACCCCAACTGGTCAAGCACGCCGACCAACCGCTCCACGCCAAACGCCCATCCAGTAGCCGGTACCGCGGTGATGTGCCCATCTGTGACGAAGTGCTCGACCAGCCGGTCGTAGCGACCGCCACCACCGACCTCGATGAAAGCCAGCTGGTCGGTGAGGATGTCAATCTCGAACGCGATGCCCGTGTAGTACTCGTGTGACCGCACAACGCACAGGTCGACCTCCGCGTTCACCCCGAGCTGTTCCAGAGACGCGGTCAGTCCGTCGAGGTGCGCCAGCCTGGCCCGAATCACCTCATCATCCACCTGTGCGAGCACGGCAGGAGAATCGTCACCTGCAGCGAGGTCGACCCACAGCACAGCCCACTTCTCGGGAATTCCGTCTTCCTCGACGACTGACCGAACGGCGGAAACCAGCCCGGAGCGCCTATCTGGCTGCTTGCCCGCCTTGCATTCCGCCACCGCGTCGAGGGCTTCCTTCATCCTGATTGCCGGGCCTGCGGCCATCTCGGACAACTCAACCAGCCGGTTGAACACGCCAACATCGCCAATACGAACCCGGACCGACTGCTCCAGCGCGCCGAATTCTCGCACACTGGCGGCCAGCGAGTGGATGGCGTCGAGGTCGGGATGGCCCAGTGGCGCGCCCAGGATCTCCATGCCGAACTAGGTGAACTGGCGGCGCTTGAGCGCGTCCAGCTGATTGATGAGCTCGTTGCGGAAGCACGGCGTCGTGTAACTGATCTTCAGTGGGAACACCACGTCAGGTTGCTGCGAGAGCAGTCTGCCCAGCCAGCGGGTGACCGAGATCGTGGCCTCCGGCACGAGCAGCGCTCCGCTTTCAACGGGCGGAGCGTCGTACGAACCCTGGTAGTGGGGAACGGTCAGGTAGAAACAACCGCGCTGGTCCCACTCGGGCCATGGTGAGCGACCCACCACTTCTTCCGCGAAAGAGGTCGCGCGCTCGATCAGGGGGATTTCCAGCGGCTCGTAGCCGTGACGGCGAGCCACGTCGTTGAGCACGGCCGTGACGAACCGCTTCCGGCGCAGGTCACGACCGAAGACGTCAGCAAGACCGGCCAGTGGTGTATTGAACTCCGATAGCATGCGTGTTCACATCCCCGGACTCGTCCGTTGCCGGCTGTAGTGATCGTGCCTGCATCGACTGTCCCTGTCTAAGTCCATGGGATGCGGGGTTCAGCTGCAGCTCAGAGAGGTAGCGGTCGTCCTTGCCGAGCCCGGCGTATGCATCGGCAGTCAGCAACCGACCCGACACAGCTGACACAGCGCCTCCTCGCGTCCACAGCCAGTCTCCCAGATAGTCACTCTGAACCACCCCGGGCATAGTCGCTCTGGTGCGGTAGGGCGGATCGTGGTACTACTCGCTCCGCGAGCGGCACCAGGCGAGGGGGGCATGCGCGGGTGATGGGCGGTAGTGGGTGGGGTTGCTGCACGCGGTGTGGGATTGCGCTGCGCCGGACCCGGCGACGCGGGCAGGCCTGGTGTGACCCCTGTCAGCGAACCGGACCAGACCCCCGCCGGGACCTGCCACCGGGTTTCTACTTCCAGGTGCGCCACGAGGCGCCGCATTGTATTCCTGGCTGAGCCGGGAGGAACTGGAGGAATGTTCCTGGGCCTGATGGCTTACCTTGATCCGAAAGGTGATAAGGGACGGTAGCATGCCAGAGAACCGGCGGTCTGAGTCCAGGCGGACGGATCGACGCGCCGGGGGGCCCGCGTGATATGGCGAAATCTGGATTGACTGAACCCAAATCTCCAGGGATGGAAATAGAACGTCCGTCGGAAAGCCGCCTGAAACCGGCGCCGTATCCCTGCGATGGCATGACTGGTCTGTCGTTGCATCCCCCGGGATTCGGCCGATACCCAACGAGGGTATTCGAGGAGATGAGTTGGGCGCCTAAGTCATGCTGTCACGTACGATGCGGACGAACGTGGGATCACCTAAGGGGTGCTGAACCCTAGGGTGACGGAGGCCCCGTAGTAGTCGCCGGAATAACGCCCGGCCAAGGAGGGCGGGAAAGCCGTCCGCAGGGCCAAGGGGGCCAGGTGACCGGACATCTCAGGATTGTGAGGTATGCGAAATGCAGAGCGCCGACACGGTGCTGGGTGTCCTGCGTGAACGAGGCAGACGCGGTCTGCCTTTGGATGAGATCTACAGGCAGTTGTTCAACCCGGAGTTGTATCTACTGGCCTACGGGCGCATCTACTCCAACAAGGGGGCGATGACACCCGGGGCCACGCCGGAGACCGCGGACGGCATGTCGATGGGGAAGATCGGACGCATCATCGATGCGATACGCCACGAACGGTACCGGTTCTCCCCGGCACGGCGGGTGTTCATCGTGCGCCGTGAGGCGCTTTGTTGTATCCCCAATGCAGTTGGGAGGAACTTGGAGGATCGTTTCTGGGCCCAATGGCTAACCTAGATCTGAAAAGTGACGGGAACAGTAGCATGCCAGGAAAGCAACG
>JBOHFY010000187.1:0-9896 GCA_050699895.1 Pseudonocardiaceae bacterium | reverse complement strand
ACCACGATCACACCCGAACCCGCGGCGCCGACCAGATGAACGAGGGCTGTAGCGGAGCGTGGCGACTCGACAACGTCACCGGCCACGCCACACCGGTGGCCGGCGCTCCAGGGCGGCGGCCCGCCCTTCGGCGGCGTCCTGGGTGGCATTGGCCACCAGCCGCATCGTCTCACCGAACCGGATCGCGTCCACGGATGACATATCGCAGGCGCGGCGGGCCACCTCCTTGGTGGCCCGGGCGGCCAGCGGGGCGGCGGCCAGCAGCCGGTCAGCCAACTCCCGGGCGGCGGGGAGCAGCGACAAGTGCGGCACCACCCACCCGGCCAGCCCGATCTCCTTGGCCCGCTCGGCGTCGATCCGCTCTCCGGTAAGCAGCAGCTCCATGGCGTGCTGCCAGCCGATCCGCTGCGGCAGCCGGATGGCGCCGACGATCGTGGGGGTGCCAATCCGCACCTCCGGGTAGCCGAAGACCGCCCGCTCACTAGCGATGACAAAGTCGCACCAGGTGACCAAGGTCAGCCCGTAGCCCAGGCAGTACCCGTTCACCGCGGCGATCACCGGCTTGTAGATCTCCCAGCCGCTCTCGAAGGAGTTGACAGTCGGCTTCTCCCAGAACGTGCCGGGGAACTCCCCCGCAGGATCGCCAGCCGACCGGATATCCGCTCCGGCGCAGAACGCCCGGCCCGCCCCGGTGACGATCGCCACCCACGCGTCCTCGGAGTCCCGGAACGCGGCGAACGCGGCGTTGAGCTCCGCGCGCACCTGACCGTCGATGACGTTGAGCTTGTCCGGCCGCTGATAAGTGATCGTCGCGACGTGTCCGTCCAGCTCATAACCCACCATGTCAGCCACGGCGCCCAGATTAGGGGCCCGTGGTCAGTGGTCCTGCCCAGCGGGCACCCGAGGGCTGGCTGGTGGGAAGAACCGATTGCCGCGCGCTCGATCCCGACCGGGGTGGGGGTGGACCTGTTCTTGCTGTGCGTGGGGGCCTAGACACACACCGTATCGTTACTTTCTGTGCTCCCCCATGGTGACCCGGATCAGCGCCCCGCAGCGGCGCTCGGCACCGCCACGACCTACCACGTCGATGTGTGCGCCGCCGAGGACGGCCTCGAAGGACTACGAACTATCCAATCGCACTGTTTTGAGATTAAGGGGGGGTAATTCGATGCCAGCGGGATATGAGCCGTCGCCGGTAGATAACGCCGCGAAGCTTCTGTTTATTTTTATGCTCGTGATTCTGGTTCTCCTTCTGTTGAATTCAGGGGGCAGTTACGTCGCGGCGCATATCCCGCCTGTGGCTGAAGCGATCCACGATATTCTCCATGAATTATGGACCGCTCTTCAGAGGATCATCCATGCCGGATACCAGCATTGACGTCGCGACTACGCCGTCTGGTGGCGGCTTTCGGTAGCGCCCATGTAAGATCGTGGATTTTCACGAGAACCAGCCGTGACCCCGGTTGTCATGCTTACCAACCCAGGTTTTACGCATCGCCTCTTTAGCGCGGATGCGTTCTGCTCGCCATCGCCCGTAGACCATCCCCCCCGAGGCCTATCAAGATCAACATTAACATCTGTGCACACTGGTGGGCTGTCATGGGCTATGTATAGCGTTTCCCTGGCGTCGGTGTGCGCAGGCACGCCGACCAGCGGTGGCCGCCGGGGCGGTGTGGGCAGCTCAGCCGGCTGTTAGATTCGGGTCGTGGCGATCTGTCGGGCCGTTCGGGCTAGTTCCTGGGTGTCGGTGCCGGGTCGGGCTTCCAGCGCGGTGGCCAGCGGGATCAGCCGTTCCCGGCGGGCGGCGACGGACTGCAGGGTGCTCACTTTCTCGATGGCCTGGTGGGCCAGCGTTAAGCCCTGGGGCTCGCCCGTCCGCACGTGCACCTCGGCGAGAAGGAGTTCGGCTAGCGTGCGGCCCCGGCGGTGGCCCGCACCGTAGCTGTGCAGCGCGCTGGTGGCGGAGCGCTCGGCGGCGTCGAGCTGGCCCAGGTCGAGCTGAATCCCGGCGGTCACAAAATCGGCGCCCGCGCGCTCGAAGGCGTCGCGGGGCGCCCACCCGTCGTTCGCCTCGGCGAGGCACCGGGTGGCCTCATCGGGGTAGTTCATGACGGCGTAGGCGGTCGCGGACTGTCGTTTCAGCCGCGCGGTGACGGTGGGTACCCGAGGGTCGTCGGCGCGCGCGGTGGACGTGCCGGCCACGAACCCGGTGAGCCGCAACTGCCCGAGCTGGAACAGCGTGAGCGCGTCGTTGGGATGCCCGCTGCGGACCAAGGTCACCCCAGCGTGCAGAGCGGCGTTGGCGATCCCGTAGCTGTCCCCAGCCGCACCGGCCACCGCCAGGGCTCGGGTGAAGTGGCCCGTCCCGTCCACACCCGAGTCATGACACCACCAGCCCGCCTCGGTGTGCAGCTCCGCCAGCGCGGCGGCCAGCGCGGCCTTGACCGTATCCGTCGCGGGCACCTGCATCCACCGGGTGTAGATCATCGCAGCGGCACAGAACACCCCGGCCTGCCCGCCGTAGTACCGCGCCACCCCGCGCAGCTGCTCGGTCACCGCCGTCACGATGTGCACATGGGACATGTCCAGCCGCGACGGCAGCGCCTCGCCAGTCGGCAAGGGCAGCTCGCTCAGCTCATCCAGGCCCAGCAACGCCTGGCCCAGGGCGGCGGTGGACGTGGCGGCGCGCAGGCAGAGGCGTTGCGTGTCCCCGTCGGCCGCCTCGACCACCAGTGCGTCCGGTTCCTCACCGTAGCTGAGGCCCATCCATGCTCGGGGTACCCCGAGGCCGTCGGCGATGCGCTCAAGCACCCACACGTCGCGCACCTTGCGGCCCTTGAGGATCTCGCACACCTCCGACTGGGACTGACCGGTCAGATCCGCGATCCGGCGCTGGCTCACGCCGAGGCGCCCGAGCAGCCGGTAAACGGTGCCGATGTCCCGGGCGGCCAGCGCGGCGCGCATCTCGTCGCTGTCGAAGAACGTGGGGTCAATGTGGCCCACCGGTGATCACCTCTCTTCCAGGATCGCGGCGCATGGTGTGCGGCGCTCTCCGGCACCGGCCAGGATCGCCTCAGCCAGGGCGATCGCGACCGTTGTGGACAGCCGCACCCCGGGTGCGCCCAGGCCGTGGATCGCCCAGGAGCCGCCCAGTTCGTGGATCACAATCAGCGTGCAGCGGCTGTTAGCGTCGGTGCAGCGGCCCTGCACCGTCACCCGGGACCGCTCGCCGGGCACCCGGTCCGTCACGTGTACCTCGTTCATGGCTGGTGATCGTGACGCGGCAACCGGGGCGAATTTCTCCACACTGTAAGATCAGCCCACGATCGCCCGAATGGGTTACGTCGTCAGTCCCGCCCGGAAGGCCATCCGCCGCAGCTCCTGGCTCACCGCGTCCCGCCGCACCCGGGTCAGCAGCACGGCAAGCACCTCGCGGACCACCGGATCCCGATGCACCCGGGTGGGGAAGAGGTCCTCCGCCGTGCGCAGCGCCGTCACCGCCTCGTCACGGCGCCCCCGCAGCCGGGACAGGGCACGGCCGCAGTGAATCCAGTATTGGGTCCGGTTCACCGGGAAGGGGTGCCGCTCGGGGTCGACGCCCCGCGCGATGCTAGCCGCCTGATCGGGCTCGTCCGCGTTGAGCGCTCGGGCCATCCGGCACATGGCCAGGTCGACCGGCCCGAACAGATACCCCACGGAGTCGGTTGCGCCGGTTGCACCGAACCGCTCGGCCAGCTCCGCGGCGGACTCAAACGCAGCGGCCACATCGCCCGGACGACCGTTCAGCTGGGCGGCGTGCGCATGGAGCGCGGCGACCTGGCCCACCAGGCCGGCGGTGCCAGCGGTCGTCGGCGGCAGAGTGATCGAGTCCGCCTCAGCCTGGCCCAGCTCGAACGCGCCGCCACACAGCAGCACGTCGGCGACGGCGAACGAGGCGAACGCGAGCGTGGTGGCCTCATCGCGCTCCTGGGCCAGGCGTCGGGCCAGGAACGCGACCCGGCGGAGCAGGTCGTCGGGCGCGACCGCCTCGATGAGCCAGAAGCGGGTGACATGCACATGCAGGTAGACGCCCAGGTCGAGCAGCTCGGCGCGGTCGGCGCCGGTGGCCAGCGTGGTGTGCAGGTTCCGGATCAGCCCGGGCAGGTCGGTGGCGACCTCGGCGAACTGGCACGCCCGCCGCTGCCGGTGGATCTGGGCCACCTGATCCCGCAGCACCGCGAGCGGCAGCACGATCCCGCCGGGGCGCTCGACGTCGATCGCGTCCAGCGCCAGCCGCACCGCCTCCGTGGTGGAGTCGGTGTGCCCGTTGGCGGGCGCGGGCACCGGCAGCCTGGTCAGCTCGGAAGGGGCGATCTCCAGCGCGTTCGCCAGGGCCACGATCATCGTCAGGTTGTCCAGCGGGAGCTTGCCGGTCTCGATCCGGCTCAGCGTCGCCGTGCTGGTCCCGGCCCGCCCAGCGACCTCCTCGAGCGTCTTGTCCCGAACCTTCCGGATCGCGCGCAGCCGCCGGCCGATCGTGCGCGCTTCCTTAGCGTCCATCAGGACCCCTCCCATCAGCTCATTCGTTCGTGAGCGGCGAGCGTGGACTCGACTATGAATCATTGCAGCAGCGTCGGCCGGGTGCACGTCGCCTGGGTCGTCCTCCGAACGGCGTAGGCGACCTACCGCCTATGGCGGAGGACCCAGCGCCCCGCTGATGCGACCGTCGGCATAGCGCAGATCCACAGTCGGGGGGAATTGTGGCTGAACATCTGCTTTCGCTCGCGATCAACGGGCGTGAGCGACTTCTGGAGCGGCGGCTGGTGCCCTTCTCCATGCCGGACGGGCAGCTGGCCGCTGGTACGGGGCAGGCCCGGTTGGGGCCGGTGGCGATCGTGGGCCTCGGGTACGTCGGGCTGCCGACGGCGTTGGCGCTGGTGGGCAGCTCGTCGCGGGTCACCGGCTTCGACGTGAGTGCCGACCGGCTGCGCGCCATCGAATCCGGCGACGTCGACCTGTCCGACCTGGACCACGCGCGGCTGGCAACGGCCCGGCTAGCAACAGCACAGGGCGACGAGAGCTTCCGGCTCACCAGCGACAGCGCCGCGCTGGCCGAGGCCGACACGGTGATCGTCTGTGTGCCCACCCCGGTGGACGAGCGGCACACCCCGGATCTGTCCGCCTTGCGCGGCGCCTGCCAGACCGTCGTGGCACACGCCCACCCGGGGCAGACGATCATCCTCACCTCGACCAGCTTCGTCGGCACGACGCGGCAGCTGCTCGTCGAGCCCCTGCACCAGCGCGGGCTGACCGTCGGCACAGACGTCTGTGTCGCCTTCAGCCCGGAACGCATCGACCCCGGCAATCCCGATCACCTCCAGCGCGAGACCCCCCGGGTGGTGGGCGGGACCACCAGCGAGTGCGGCCAGCGGGCCGCTCGGGTGATCGGCCAGTTGACCGACTCGGTATACCTGGTGAGCTCCCCGGAGGCGGCCGAGCTGACCAAGCTGTACGAGAACATCTTCCGCACGGTCACCCTGGCGCTGGCCAACGAGTTCAGCGACGTGTGCGCCACGCTGGGGCTGGACCCGATCGAGGTGACTCTGGCCGCGGCGACCAAGCCCTACGGCTTCCTCGCCGCGTTCCCCGGACCCGGAGTGGGCGGGCACTGCATCCCGTGCGACCCGCACTACCTGCTGTGGCAGCTGCGCGAGCGGGACCGCCCGACTCCGCTGATCGAGCAGGCCATGCGCTCCATCCACGCGCGCCCCGCCCGCGTCGTCGAGCGGGCCACCGAGGTCCTCGCCGGAGACGGTCGCGCACCCGCCGGCGCCAAGGTGATCGTGGTCGGCGCCAGCTACAAGGCCGGCGTCAGCGACGTCCGGGAATCGCCGGCGCTGCTGATTATCGACGGCCTCGCGCGCGGCGGCGCGGACGTCAGCTACCACGACCCGCTGGTGCCAGCGGTGCAGACACCCGCAGGGGAGCTGATGCGCAGCGTCGTGGCACCCGCCGGAGCTGACTGGGACCTGGCGGTCATCCACGTGGTGCACCCCGACACCGATTACAGCTGGGTCCGCGACTGCCCGCGGGTGCTCGACGCGACCTACCTGTTCGACGACGCCACGCGGCGCAGCGTGGTGTGAGGACCGACCACCGATGACCCGCAACCCGCACGCCCACATGGCGACGACACAGCTGGATATCACGACACCGGCGGTCATCCTCAAGCTCGACCGCAACGCCCTGCACCACGGCGGCCTGGGCGCGATCCGCAGCCTGGGCCGACTGGGCGTGCCGGTCTATGGGGTGCATGAGGACCCGTTGGCACCCGCGGCCAGATCCCGCTACCTGCATGACCGATGGATCTGGCGGCCAGACGCCGAGGATCCCGAACGGGTACGGGCCGGGCTGGACAGGCTCGCCGAGCGGATCGGCCGCCCGGCCGTGCTCATCCCCACCGACGACGCCGGCGCCATCTTCCTCGCCGAGCATGGCGCCGACCTGCGGCGCTGGTTCCTGTTCCCCGACCCGCCCAGCGACCTGCCGCGCCAGCTGGCCGGCAAGTACACGCTGTACCAGCGCTGCCGCGAGCTGGGTGTGCCGTGTGTGGCGGCCGCGCTGCCCGGGTCGCTGTCCAGCGCCCAGGAGTTCGCGGACCAGGTCGGGTTCCCGCTGGTCGCCAAGCTGGCCACGCCGTGGCGCTCCAGCGGCGCGAATGGTGTGCGCAGCACCTCGGTGCTGCGCAACCGGGACGAGCTCGCGCACAGCTGGCGAGCGTGCGCCGACTCCGGCCGCGGCGCCCTGATGCTGCAGGACTACATCCCCCACCACCCGGGCCAGGACTACTTCTTCCACGGCTACTGTGACGCCCAGTCCCGCTGCCGGCCCGCTTTCGTCGGGATCAAGGAACGCTCCTACCCAGCGCACGCCGGGCTGACCAGTCTCGGGCGCTGGGTGGACCACCCTCAGCTGCACCGCCAGGCCACCGAGCTGCTGGCCAGGCTGAGTTTTCGGGGCATCGTCGACCTCGACTACCGCTTCGACCCCCGGGACGGCCAGTACAAGCTACTGGACTTCAACCCGAGGCTGGGTGCGCAGTTCCGGCTGTTCCAGGACACCGCGGGCGTCGACGTGGTGGTCGCGGCGCATCTGGACCTGACCGGCCGTGCGGTGCCGAGGGGTTCGCCACACGTCGGCCGCAGCTTCCTGGTGGAGAACTACGACCCGATCGCGGCACTGGCCTACCGGCACCACGGCCTGGATCTCCGGTCCTGGGTGACCTCGCTGCGCCGGGCCGACGAACTGGCCTGGTTCGCCCGAGATGATCTCGCACCGTTTGGGCTGATGTGCCTGCGCATGGGGTGGCGGGCGATGACCCGCCCCGGACAGAACCCGAGACAGAAATGGACACGGACATGAACGACGACATGAATAGCGGCAAGAATGCCGGCAAGAATGGCGCTGTCGACGTCGCCATCGTGGGCGCCGGCCCCTACGGCCTGTCGCTCGGTGCCCATCTGCGCGCCGCCGGCATCCCTTTCCGCCAGTTCGGGCTGCCGATGCAGCTGTGGCGGGAGGCAATGCCAGCTGGCATGTTCCTCAAGTCGCAGGGATACGCCTCCAACCTGTCCGACCCAGCCCACGGGCATACGTTGCGCGCGTTCTGCGAGTCCACCGGCCGCGACTACGCCGACTACGGACTCCCGGTGCCGCTGGAGACGTTCGTGGCCTACGGCGACTGGTTCCAGCGCGCCGAGGTTCCGCACCTGGAAGAGCTGATGGTCATCGACGTGACCCCAGCCGGCGGGCAGCAGGGAACCGGGCACTATGACATCACCCTGGCCGACGGGACCTCCGCGCTAGCCCGCAAGGTCGTCGTGGCCACCGGAGTGCAGCACTTCGCGCATCTGCCCGGCACCCTGGCCGCGCTGCCAGCGCAGGTATGCACGCACACCTGCGCGCACGACGATCTCGCGGTGTTCGCCGGCCGTGAGGTCGCGGTCGTCGGCGCCGGCCAGTCCGCGCTGGAATCGGCCGCTCTGTTGCACGAGTCCGGGGCGAGCGTCACCGTGCTCGCCCGCGCGCCAGAACTGGTGTGGAACGGCGCTCCACTGCCCAACCAACGATCGATCCACCGAAGGCTCCGAGAACCAGAAGCCCCGCTGGGCTCAGGCTGGTCCACCTGGTTTTACTCCAAGAAACCCGATCTGTTCCGCCGGCTGAGCCCTACTCGGCGGGTCCGGACCGCGCGCAGCGCACTAGGCCCAGCCGGCGCCCACTGGCTGCGTCCCCGGGTGGAAGGCAAGATCCGTACGCTGGTCGGGCACTCAGTGCGGTGGGCGGAATATGAGCCCTGGGGCGTGCGGCTCGGGTTGCAGGTCAACGGGGGGGGAAACGGCGCGGCCAGCGGTGGGGACACCAGGGAGATCACGACCGAGCACGTGCTGGCCGCCACCGGCTACCGCGCCGATCTGGACCGGCTGACCTTCCTGGGCACGGCGCTGCGGCCGGCGGTACGAACCCTGGCGGGTAGTCCCGACGTCGGCCCGGACTTCCAGTCCTCGGTGCCGGACCTGTACTTCATCGGCCCCGCCGTGGCACCGACCTTCGGACCGGTCATGCGGTTCGTCTACGGCGCCGACTACGCGGCGCGCACGGTGACCCGCGCACTCACCACCGGGGGAGCCTACCGGTGAGCACCTCACTCGCCGCGCCGGTAGCCCTGCTCCCGATGCTCCTGCCGACAGTGGACGTCGCCAGCCTCGTCACAGCGGACCTGCTGGCCGGGGCAGCGGGGTCGGGGGCATCGGGGTGGGCACCGCTGGCTTATGCCTGCGCGGTGCTAGTGCTGCTGGTAGCCGATGGGCAGCACCGGCTCCGGATCTGCCGGCGGGTGTCCGACCAGCTGCCGAGGACCGTGGCGGTGGCGGCGATGCCGCTGCTCGCCGCGGGGCCGTGGCTGGGACCCGACGGGCTGCGGCTGGCGTGGGTGTCCGCCGCGGCGCTGGTCGCGCTGCGCGCCGGGGCCTACACCGCGCTGCAGGCCGCGCACCGGCGGGGGCTGCTGCTCGAACCGGCGCTGGTCGTCGGTACCGGCGCCACCGCGGTTCGGGTCACGCGACTGCTGGGTACGCACCCGGAACTCGGGTTGGCACCCCTTGGGTTCCTCGACAACCAACCACCGCGCCACCCGATTGAGCTACCGCTGCTCGGCGAGCTCACGGAGCTGGCCGACGTGATCACCCGCTACGGCATCCAGCGCGTCATCGTGTGTTTTCCCGCCGCCCGGGATGACGACCTGATACCGCTGGTGCGGGCCTGCCGGCCGTTACCGGTGGACGTCTGCGTGGTGCCGCGGCTCTACGAGCTCGGCGCCGCTCTGCCGCGGGGATATCTCGACGAGTTGTGCGACATACCGCTGGTGCCGCTTCGCCGTCTCGGGCACGGTCGGCTCGGCGCCGGGACCAAGGCCGCTTTCGACTTCGTGGGTGCCGCGATCCTGCTCGTCGCGGTCACCCCCGTGCTACTCGCGCTCGCGGTCACCCTCCGGCGCAACGATGGCGGGCCCGCGCTGTTTCGCCAAACCCGGCTCACCCGGTCCGGCGCGGCGATGGAGCTCCTCAAGCTGCGCACCATGATCGACCACGCGGACTCCGACACCCGCTGGGCGGTGCTCCCCGAGCACACCACCAGCCTCGGTCGATGGCTGCGCCGGACCCACCTCGATGAGCTGCCCCAACTCCTCAACGTGCTGCGCGCGGAGATGTCCCTGGTGGGGCCGCGGCCGGAGCGGCCGTACTTCGCGGCGCGCCTCGCGCGCCAGATACCGCGGTATGACGACCGGCACCGGATGCGGGCCGGACTGACCGGATGGGCTCAGGTGCATGGACTGCACGGAGACACCTCCATCGCCG
>JBOHFY010000186.1:0-6516 GCA_050699895.1 Pseudonocardiaceae bacterium | reverse complement strand
GCAGCGTCCAGTACGCACCGGAACGCAGCGTCTTGTAGACGATGCCGCCACCGAGGAAGGACTTGCCGCCACCGAGCCCGGCCACCAACGCGGACAGCCCGGAGGAGTCCCGGATCTCCTGGGCCATCCACGGGTCCCAGGCCACCGGGCGCCGCGTGGCGGTACACGTTTCGCCGAGCAGGATGCCGCGCCGGTCCCCCACCTCCGCGGTGGCGGTGGGCACCGCGGAGGCCGCCCAGATCACCGAGCCTCGGCGCAGGTAGGCACCTGAGGACAGGGGCTCGCCCGGGATGAACTCGCGGGCCAGGGCGTACTGTGCCTCCGGATGCTCGATGGCGATCTTGGGCTTGTACAGATCCAGCAGCTGCTGCGCCAACCGCAGCGCATCCCGCTCGGTTGCCCCGGAGACGGCTACCCGCCACCACGACCGCACCCGGGTGCCCAGCGCGGTGAAGCCCGAGGTCATCTCGTCGTCGATCTCCATTACCCGGGTGGCTTGGCGGACCAGGCTCTGCGGCGGCTCGAGGTCATGCTCGTCGGTGTAGTGCCGCACCTGGGAACGCACCTTGTTCATCTGCCGCGCCAGCTCGCCGGCCACCTCCTCCGGGCGGCGCACGTAGATGCGTGCCGACCATTCGACGCTGGTCGGCAGGCGGTCCGAGCGCTGCACCCACGGATCGTCGATCTCCGGGATCCGCAAACCGTGCATCTGGCCCACGGTGAGCACCACCACGTGCCGGGCGATCCCGGCGTTGGAGCCGGTGCGACCGCGCACGGTGAGGGTGGGCGCGTAGGGCTCGGTGTGGAAGTCCGCCGCGTCGGTGAAGCTGGCCAGATCCTCGGGCTCCCAGATGGCACCGGGTGTGGCGGGCAGGTTGCGCGGCGCGGGCAGCCCCAGTGAGCACGACCGGTGCATCAGCCAGGACATCTCCTCGGCGGTCACCGGCCGGCCTTCCAGCCCGGTGACGCCGACCACGTTGTCGAGGTGCTCGACCTCGGCGTCGATCGCCACCAGCTCGGCGTCGACGGCGGTGGGGAACACTCGACGCAGTACCGGCGCGGCCCGTTCCACGACCCGGTCCACCATGGAGCGAGTCTGCACCTGCACGCCGAGATAGACCTCCTTCTCGGCCATCGAGTGCCCCAGCAGCTGATGCTGCTCACCGATCATGTAATCGTCGAAGGACAGCGCACCGGAGGTATCGGGCAGCCGCCCCACCGCGTTGCGCACGTGCGCCTCGGCCCACATCCGGATCGGGTAGGGGCGAGCGGTGACCCGCAGGTGCATCCACCGGCCCTGCAGCTCCGCGTACTGGCCAGCGATGGCGTGGATCAGGTCCTGACGCTGCGAGTCCGAGCGGAATGACCAGCGCTGCGACGCCAGCCGGTACCAGGCGTAGACCTCCTGGCCGTTGCGCACCAGGTGCCCATCAATGGAGCGCAGCGCGATGGACGGGGTGTAGGTGGGAATGGCGGCTTCTCCGGGAAGCTGGTGGCCGCGCCGGTTGGAGCCACCTCGAGCGGCCGGAGTAGCGGGCATCGAGCGGGGGTAGTCCTGGGCGGAGTGCTGCTCGCCTTCACTACTGGGATGACGTCGGAGCCCGAACACCGGTGCGCTCCTTCCTGCGACGGCCCCAGCGACGGCTCGGCCGCTGGCCGGGTCGAGGGCGGTCGCGTTCGACCCGGACCCGCGCCGCGCTGGCGGCACCAGCGCGAACCGCAGTCACCTTCCGGGGGGCGGTGAGTTCACGGACCCACATCACGACGACCGCGCTCAACGGACGTTCGTGGCTAATCCGGGAGCCGATGATCCGGGTGAGCAGGATGGTGATGAGCAGTCCCCAGCCGGTGGAGAAGAAGCTGAAGCCGATGCCCAGTTGACGCTCGACACCGAGCACCACGAGGAAGATCACTATCCCGATACCCCAGGCCACGTACCGTGCGCGCCAGGGGAACGTCGCCTTGGGCGGGCCGAGCCAAACCGCGTCTACTCGGTAGACATCGTCATCGGTGCGGATCCGCAACGTCGCGTCACTTCCTCACTCAGCCGCTGAACAGGTTGGCGATCCACGTGCCGAGCTGCACGCCCGCGCCGGACACCGCCAGCCCGATGACGCCCAGCGCGATGATCACACCTCCGACCCGCCGCATCACCCCGGCGTTGTCTCCTTTGCCGCCACCCAGCCACAGCAGCAGAACCGCCACCGCCAGCAGCAGCAGCGGCACGACGTTGTTCAACATCCAGGTGCGCAGGTTGCTCGTGCCGAGCTCGGCTCCCTGGACGAGGATGGTCAACGCGGTCATCGCAACCCCCTGGGGGTCTGATCATGTTCCAATGCCGAGCGGCCGCCCGGCGGGTAGTGAGTAGACCATGCCAGGGTTGGCTGACAGTACCCGGCTCGCCACGCCCAGTTGTCACTCGGACAGCGCAACGGGAGTCACCACGGCCTCGTCTAGTCTTCTTCACGCTGGCTGCGATGTCTTTCGACAGCGTGGTCCTGGCGCCGCGGGTCGGAAGGGGCTGGTTGACGTGAGCGCGACCTACACTGCGGTATACGAACGCGACGGCGACGCGTGGGTGGTGGAGATCGCCGAAGAGCCTCAGGTTCGCAGCCTGTGCCCCAGCGTGGCGCAGGCTCGGGAGAGCATCCGAGGCGCTCTCGCCCGGTGGCTCAAGACTGATCCCGCGGAGCTTCGCATCGTTGACGACTTCCGCCTGCCAGCTCAGATCCGAGCCGCGCGGCAGTCGGTGAAAGCGACTCGGACAGAGCACGAGCGGAACCAGATGCTGGCCAGCATGACCGATTCCAAATCGGCGCTGAGCTGGGCCGAGGACCTGGGAATGTCCATGCGGGACCCGGTGACGGTCGAAGCGCTCAAGAGCCTAGGGAGCAGAGAGATCTCGGTCGATACATTCTGCCACACAATTACGATGGCCGAAGAACTATCGAGGTTGACGGCGGCCGCTCATCGCGGTGCTCCGGACCGCGCCCGCCAAGAGGAGTAGCCGACCGCAGCGCACGTGATCATGAGATCAGTTGGCTGGTTCCAGCTTGCTTCGACGCGCGGTTCGCGTCCGTAAGGACTATAATGGTGATGTTGCCCCAGACCCCGGCAGTTGAGTGGTGGGCGACCAGCGCGGGCCACGATAAGCATCGGGGTTTTCCTTATGGGCGACAGCGCGTATCACGACCGGGGTAGAACCGCGGCCGCGGCGGTTTGTCCCTCACGATCCCCCCGATACCGATCATGGCAGCGATCGCTCGACGGACACCGAGCGCGGTGCCCCCTCCCCGCAGTGCGCGGTGGCCAGCGGCGCCACCGTGACCCGCCCACTCCGAACTACCGCCCCGTTGCGGGTAGTCGCCTCGACACTAGTCAGGGCTGAACCGTTGACAACAGATGAGGACACATGTACGTCGTTGGCTATATCGCAACAATCCTGGCAGCGATCATTGCTGTTGGCGTGATCATTCTTGGAGTGATTTCGTCCGGAGATATCCGCCGCTACCTACGGATCCGCAACATGTGATCGAACCAGTGAGAACGTTTCCGCTGCTCAACGCCCGTACCGGGGTTCGCGGTGCCGCAGTGTCCACCACCAGGCACCGCGTAGCCTGGCGATCGGCGGGCCCGCTCGGCGCCGGGGCGTGTACCCGGCGCAGGTCGAGCTCAGCGTGACGTGGCAGGTGCTCGGCGACCCGGCGCGGATGGCGATCCACCGCCGTAGCGCGAGAGTCCTGGTGTCGGGGTCGAGGTCGCGCACCATCCCGGCGTGTTGGTCAGAGATGAACTGGAAGGCGTTGTCGGTGTTCGGGCCGAAATACCATGGGCTCGCTGAGGCCCTGTAGCTGCACGTCGGAGAAACCGGCCGCAGTCAGCTGTGATCGCCCCGGTCCGGGTCGCTCAGGGCGAACGGGCTTGGCGCGTCCGATGGCGGGACCGGCAGCGCACGACCAGCAGCGAGAGCGGTGAAGAAGGCGCTGAGCCACTCGTTGCGCTCGAACGGTTGCCGGGTCAGAAGGACGAGGCGCCCGCTGGGACGTAGAGCGCGGGCGATGTTGGTGAACGCGGCGACGGGATCACCGAAGAACAACGCGACCTCATTCATCAGCGACGACGGTTCGGCCTGGGTTCAGTCCCGTGAGCGCGGTACTAGGTGATCACCGCGAGCAGCGAGGTCGCCGCGTCGACTAGCACAGGGTCACCCTCGGCCACCGCGCGCCGCCGTCCTTCAGCTGGCGTGATCCCTCGGGTAGCCAACCGCCAGAGGTCGTCCTGGCCCATCGTGACCCATGCCGCCGCCTTGGTCACGGCATCGGCGGAGGCCATCCGCCAGCGGCCGGAGTCTCGGACCGCGTACCACTCACCGCCCGCCGTTCCGGACACCGTGAACCGCACGACCGTGCCGTCCGGCCGGGCCTGGTCGCGCAGCGTGTGCGGCAGCGCGCGCAGGAACGTGTCCAGCACCGGGTGCAGCAGTTCCGGTTGGTGCGCGCCCGGACGGCCCACCGCGTCCCGAATCTGCTGCTGGTGCACCCACAACTCGGTGAAGTCCCGGGCGATGTCCAGCCAGGTCGGGCTGGGGATGTCCAGCGCGGCCCAGGACACATCCAGATCAGCCGGAGCGCTCAGGTCGGCCGCGCCCCACAGCTGGTCCAGCTGCGGGCCCAGGTGTGCCAGCAGCTCGACCATCACCTCGGGGCTGCATTGGCGCGTCGCGCGGACGAACTCGTTGTTGTTGCGAGCTAGGTAACTCGGTAGCGTCTCGTCGTTCGCGGACACTGCCCCAGCGAAGCCGTCCCGGCTCCCGGACAACCGGCGCAGGTAATCGTTGAGCAGATGACCCACCACGTCGTGCACATCCCAGCCCGGGCAGACCGTCGCCGTCAACCAGTCCGGGGTGCATAGCGAGCGGAGCAGCTCAAGCAGCGCCGCACGCTCCTGAGGAAACAGCGGGCGGGTATCCAGCATCGGGCCGAAGATCGACATGTCCAGTATCATGACAGGACGCGGCGGCCGTGTCCGCCGGATTTGTTCTCCACGGTGGCTCCCTCCACCGGTGGGGTGCAAGCGCGACACCCGTCCAGCTCAGTCGTCTTGCGCGGTGGATGGATCGCGCAGCGGTCGTAGGCCAGTGCCGCCGGCAGCGTCGGATCAGCACGTCGCACCGCCCGGGCCACCGTGGTGTGCGGCCGGCGTTCGGCCGCGGCGCGGGCTTCGGCTACTTGCCGGGCCCGTCGTGGGGCCGTCGAACGTCGGGGAGCATTGGGCCTCTGTGGACGACACGTCGCGGCGGTGGCCACCCACGCCCCATCTCCCCGCTACTTCGTCTGATGCAGCCTCACTGCATCAGACGAAGTAGTCCGGGGGGGTTTCTCCACCTGAGAGATACCTTGCGGTAAACCCACCAACGGAAACGACCGCGACCCGCCATGGCGGACGGCGGCACTTTTCTACTGAACAGGTTTGACACAAGGCATCCGCAAGATGCAGAAACCCCCCAGGACTACATCACCTAAAGTACGCGGACGATGATCCGTGGGGCTGATGCCCGACCCCTGAATTTCTGACATCCTCATAGCAGTCGGAAAAGAACAGCCAATGAGCGCGCCGCGGTGCCACGATAGGGACAGCGTGGCGTTGCGCTAAAAATAGGGAGGAACACCAATGGGATGGTTCGAGCGGTTATCCGGCAGTGACAAACCGGAGGGCGCGCGCCCCGCATCCGTGGCCGAGCGGGGTGAGATCAGACGGTGGAGGTCTGACCATCCGCCGCTGAGATCTAATGAATCGCTCGGGTGGAACGGTCACCTCTTCACCGGTTACCACCTTCACAAAGTGCGGAAAGATGCGTCCACGGAATACGTCAGAACGGGCTTGCCCGGCGGAATAGCGAAGATCAATACTGGTGGATGAACCCGTGGCTCGTCCCGACACCGGGGTCGGCGCTTGGTGACAAACCGATCGAGCACTGCCCGCGACTCAGCGCGGTACCGCTCAATCGGGGGCAACTGAGAGTAACTGTGGGATACCGGCCAGCGGCGTGATCGTGCCGTCGCGGTCCACGCCGCGAGTGTCCACCACCAGACACCGCGTAGCCTGTCGCTACCTCCTTGCCGAGGTTCCGCCCCGGGGTCGCTCCCCGGGGCACCGGCAGGGGGTCCCAGCAAGGAGGGGGCCCTGGTGGACGTTGAGGACGCGCGGACGATCGGATGGCGGCTTCGGCATGTCCGCGACGAGCGGGGTAAGTCGCTGCGGGTGATTGCCGGGCTGGCCGGGATGAGCAAGGACACCCTGAACCGGATCGAGCACGGTGAGCGTTCCCCGACTCTGAACGAGATCGTCGCTCTCGCCGACGCGCTCCAGATCTCGGTGCCGGAGCTGACCCGGCTTCCCGTGCCCGCACCCGCTAACGGGCATACCGACAGCACCACCAAAGCGATCGGGCTCGCGCTGGACGCGATCGAGGTCGGCCACCCCGGTGGGCTGGTACTCCCCGTAGCGGTGCTGCGG